>JBBTBY010000054.1 GCA_038043445.1 Spirochaetota bacterium | reverse complement strand
CGCGCGGCGAGGATGTTCACTATATAGCGGCGAACGGAACGGATAAGCCCGACCGCGTCCGCGTGCGGGCACCCACGCTCGCCAACTGGGTGGCGACAAAGCATATGCTCCTCAAAGGCTATATCGCGGACGCGCCGCTCGTGGTGGCCGCCATTGACCCGTGCTTCTCATGCACCGACCGCGCTGTCACCGTCGTCGATACGGACGGCAGAACGCTCGATTGGAAGCATATACGCGAGAAGAGCATCGCGACGTACAAAGAGCGCGGGGTCGATTTCTCGCGTGTGAAGCTCATGGAAAAGAAAATAATCTCGCATTCGAGGTAGGACAGAGTAATGGCGATATTCAACATTCTCGTATTTCCCGGCTTCATATTCCTCATCCTGTACGGGTCGCTCTGCTCATGGATAGACCGCAAGATGTATGCGCGCATGCAGGACAGGGTTGGCCCGCCGTGGTTCCAGCCTATCGCCGACCTCCTTAAGCTTTTCGCGAAAGAGGATATCCATCCCGTCGGCGCCGACCGTGTGCTCTATGTGTTCTCTCCGCTCATCGCCGCCGCTGCAGTGTTCGCCTCCATGCTCTACATTCCCACGGTGCGCGATACGGCCGTGTTCGCCTTCCAGGGCGATCTTATCGTCGTGCTCTATCTCCTTACGCTTCCCACGCTCGCGTTCTTTCTCGGCGGCTGGAGCTCGGGAAGTCCGTATCCTGCGGTGGGCGCGGTTCGCGTCATAACGCAGCTCTTCGCGTACGAAGTGCCGCTCATGGTAGCCGTCATAAGTCCCGCGGTACTCGCCGGGTCATGGAGCATCTCCGAGATAAGCGCGTTCTATTCGCATAACCCGCTCCTTCTTCTCGTGAACATCCCTGGTTTCTTCGTCGCCGTCGTTGCGCTCCAGGGCAAGCTTGAGCGCATACCGTTCGATATTCCCGAGGCGGAAACGGAACTGGCGAGCGGTACGTTCGCCGAATACGGCGGACGTCTCTTCGGTTTCTTCAAGCTTACCACGGACATAGAGCTCGTTGCAGGCGCAGCGCTCCTCGGCGCGGTGTTCATGGGCGGCGATTTCGGCCTTCCCCTCCTTGCGAGCATACCGCTCTTCTTCGCAAAGACGCTTTTCGTACTGATGTTCCTCGTACTCATGAAAACGGCGCTCGGCCGCGTACGCATCGAACAGATGATAGCGTTCTGTTGGAAATACCTCGCGCCGGTGGGCATAGCACAGCTCTTCGTGAGCATCATCGTGCGGGGGTTCATACAATGAAATTACCGGGAAAAGTACTGGGCGAGATGATAAGCCGGCTTTCAAAGAAGGCCGCCACCGAGATGTATCCGTTCGAAAAACCCGCGCTCCCCGAGAATTACCGCGGGCGCATCAAATTCATCCCTGAGAAGTGCATCGGCTGCAAGATATGCGTGCGCGTATGCCCGTCGTTCGCGCTTGAAGTGAAGACCATCGGCGAGAAGAAATACGAGCTCGATAATTGGCTTGACCGCTGCATCTACTGCGCGCAATGCGTGGAGTCCTGCCCGAAGGACGCACTCGCCATTTCGAACGATTACGAGCTTGCCGCGCTCGATAAGAAATCGCTTTTTACCGTCCAGAAATGATCTGAACGCCGATGGTACGCGTAGCGATACTCGGCGTCGGCGACGAAACGATACCCCATGATGTTCACGGCATGCGTGTGCTCCGCGCGCTTAAACGTCTTGCAAAAGATCATGATGATATCGCCTTCATCGAATGCGGTGTCGTTCCCGAGAATTTTTCAGGGCTTTTGCGCGAGCTCTCGCCAGAACTCGTCGTCATCATCGATGCGGTATCGCCAGCATCGGGCGATGTGCAGGTGCCGGAGGGTGCTCAGGCGGTACGCGTCATCGACCGTGACAGTGTCGGCGGCATATCGTTCTCCACGCACGCGCTCCCGCTCACGGTATTTCTTGATTATATCGAGACAACCATGGGGGCGAAGACGCTTCTCATCGGTGTGACAGGACCGCTCGGGAAGGGACTGGACGTTCACGCATCAGCAGAAAAGGTCCTTACACTGATAGCGGAACACCGGTAAGCGTTCTCCATGACAGGGCATCATACGATGGATATCCGCATGGTGAATACGCCATTTTTGAGCGCACCGTGTATGCGGAGCAGTATCCGTGATACGCTTTCGCCCCAGGATTCGCGAAGCTTATCATCGGCAAGCGATATCGGTTCGATGACAATGTCGTACGCAAGGCCTTCGGCGCGTATGCAAACCGTCCGCTCGCCCGCTGCCGTGAGGAGGATATCGTTCCCCTCGATACGCACCGTTCGCGATGTCATGAGCGAAAAAGCGATGGTGCCCGGCGATGCGAGGGAAAGTTCATCGCTCATGATGACGGCGCGTTCCGTGCGGTCAAGCGTTACCGTGCGATGCCAGCGTTCTATGCCGGCTGACGGCGGATATGCCGAAGCAATGTCCATGGAAAGCGATGAGCGCGATGCATCCTGTGTGCAGTGCACGTCCCGTGCGGCGAAACTTCTCCCCGCCGACTGTTCGATGCCGTTCACCACGGGCAGATTATGGTACGGCGAACGCATCGTCCATATCTCATAGCGCTCTTTGCTGAAGGTTTTGCGCGTGTAGGTCTCCACTCCCACATCGATGAGCACGGGCTTTCCGTCCGCGTAGACGATGAAAGAGCCCACGTCGTTGTGATTATGGCTTTCCGCATTGTGACCGCCCTTTGCGGCGACGAAGAGCCCGTCGCGTGAGCCTTCATGCTCGCGGGCCGTCATGACCTCTATGCCGTCCATCCAGGAATGAAGGAGGAGCGGCGGTTTTGCACGCACCGTCGCGTTCTCAGGCGAATTGAACAGTGCACAGAGCGTGCGGTAGAACATCCATGAATCCGATCTCTTCTGCGTTTCGGACCCGAAGAACGATGCGCCGAACTGGGCGAGTCCATCATCCCCGACGGCCTTTCCGTAACGGTGTATGAGATCGGAAGAGACGGAGAGCTTCGTCCCGGAATCCGCGAAGTTGACGAAATAGTCATCTGCGATATGCATGCGCATGATGTATCTGCCGATATTGGCGATGAGGGGATCGGAGAACGCATCGATGCCCTTCGCCGCACCGCGGAGCATATCGAGATGATCGAAGAGCGATGCACCCGCGGCGTTCCAGTAGCCGGGGCCTTCGTCGCAGCCCCCGTCGGGGTGATAGCCTGCAATGAAACGATCGACGCTTTGAAGCGTCCGCGCAATGCCCGCCGTTCTTCGCGCGCTGTCATGTTCAAGCAGGAGGAATGCCGGGAGTACGTTCGAATTGATCCACGGGTTCCAGTTGTTCACAAAACCGCCGAAGAGCCCCGTCCATTGAAAACGCCCGGTGAGGTACGGGTCGAGTATGCGCCGCTTCACTTCGAGCTCGATGCGCCGGGCGATGAGGGGGCTTTTCGTGTCGAGGATATCGTGCATGAAATACCAGAGCCAGGAGAGGAGCGATCCTGTCGCCGCGGAGAAAAGATCGATGTAGATGTCCGCCTCGATGTCGGGGAGCGCACGCGGGGCTTTCGCATCGTGGCCGTTATGTGCGGGAATGACCCAGCTCGTCTCCTCGCAGACGGCCCAGGCAAGATCGATGATGTCATCGATGAAGCGGCCGTTATGTTCGACGCATTCCGCGATAAGGAGCGAAGCGAGCGCGCTGCGCCGTTCGAAGTATATCGCCTCGTAGCGGGAGCGGTTGCCGTCGCGGGCGAAGTCCATATAGCGTACGGCAGGCAGGATGGGCCGGGAACGTCCTGCGTACCGAACACCCTCGGCGATGGCCCACGCGAAAGCGGGGTTCGACCAGAGCGCACGCTCATCATATGTCGGGAACGGGTGATAGGCATCGCAGGATATGAGCGAATCCGCGATGATATCATTCGATCGTTCGAACATGGTATTCCTGAGGCACAGGTGATACGGCAAAAGGTAATCGTGCGAGAGCGTGCGGTCTTGGAAGAAAACGACATCTGCCGACGGGAAAAAGCGACATCACGGATGACGCCGATGCTACTTTGCAAGCCCCGAAAGCAGGAACCCTATCCCATATGCTGCGGACGCGGCTATGCTTCCCACGAGGAACATTTCGAGACCCGAGAGGAACCAGTTGCGCCCGGTGATGCGCGTCTTGAGCGCGCCGAGGAGAAAGAGCGTTGCGCCCGTCAGGACGCATGACGTGAGAAAGGTGTTCGCTGCGAAGAACGGTATCGCGCGTGCGAAGACATAGGCGATGATGGGGATAAATCCGAAGACAGAGAACGATGCGAATGTGGCGAACGCGTTCTTGAGCGGCGATTCGGCACTGGGGACTATGCCGAGCTCTTCGACCATCATGATATCCGACCACGCACGCTTGTGTTTTGATATCGTAGTGACGACCGACGTTGCATCCTTCTCCGGCATCCCTTTGGAGACGTATATCTCAACGAGCTCCTGTTTTTCGCCTTCGGGATAATGCTCGATCTCCCATTCCTCGCGCTTCTTTTCAGCGGCCTCGTATTCCTTTTCCGCTTTCGTGGAGAGATAGTCGCCTATCGCCATGGAAAGCCCGTCGGCGATGAGATTGGCGAAGCCGATGATAAGCACTATGGCCGGCGAGAGCGAAGCACCCGCCACGCCCGCCACCGCAGCGAACGTGGTTATCGTACCGTCAAGGCCGCCGTAGATGATGCTCTTGATGTACTGCCCGCCCGTGCTGTGATGCTCGTTCGCACACGCCCCGGCGGAATGCGCCTGTTTTGTCGCTTCGACGCTTTTCTTCTTATACGCATCGCGCGCTTTGTCGAGACTTCGAGTGAGCATTGTTCCCTCCGGCACGGTGATAGCGAACTATACTATGGAGCGATGTTTTCGCAAGGGGCGTATAAAAAAAAGACCGCCACCCTCCCGTGAAGGAGAATGACGGTCTTTTACATCCAAAGAATATTTTACACGACGCAGGTCGAAGCGCTCGTATTCCCGCCGCGGCCCGTCCAGTTCGTGTGGAAGAACTCGCCGCGCTTCCTGTCGGTGCGCTCGTACGTATGCGCGCCGAAATAATCGCGCTGCGCCTACCCCCTATTCCCCTCGTTCGCCTTCACCGACCGCTCCATGTATTCATCGAGCGTTTCAAGACCGAACTCCCTGACGATATCCTCGGCCGTGCGCTTTTCTGTATTGCTCACGATGAGTGCAGGCCCCACGTTCGCCGGGATATCGACGCTCACTTCTTCACGATATTTCTTCTCTATCGCGGGGAAATGATCGCGATTTTTATCGAGATGCACCATGACATAGTCAAGGTTGATGCGCGCCCTCGGATGCGGCGTATAGCAGTCGGATATGGCCACCGGACGGCCGAAAGGATCGATGATGCCGCCGCCCAGGAACGGGAGCGCTGAAATGAAATACGCGCGGCTTTGATACGCCCAGAGCCCCTGCATGAGTCCGCCGTGATACATCGATGCGAAGCAGAGTATCTCGGGTTTGTTCGCGATGTATCCTTGACGTATCATATCGAAATTCAGATCGAAACATATTGCGCCGCCGAGCGAACCCGCCGGAGTGTCGACGACGACGGCGCCTTTCCCCGATGCGAGACCGCTTTCCCGTTCTCCCTCGGTAAGGAATGTCTTGTGATAGACACCGGCAATGCCGTCCGGCGTGACGAAGGCTATGGAATTGTGCGCACGTCCGTTCTCGCGTATCTTCACCGAGCCGGCAATGGTACATTGCTCCTTTGCGGCAAAGTCGAGATAGAGCGAAAGGAACGGCCCGGGATTCGCAATTTCCTCCGCCGTATCGTTGGTCTGCCCGAACGCTTCCACTCCCTCGGAGAGCACGATGAGATCGAACCTGTAGCCGCGCATATTGTTGAGCGCATCGCTCGTCTCTTTGAGCACGATGCCCCCGGCGTCTTTCGCCCCGCGTACAGCGCGGGTGGAGAACAATATCGACGAAACATTGACATAACGAGCCATGAGCAACCCCCTACTTGAAGAAAATATCCTTAAGCTTCGTAAGGCCGACCGCCGTGATCATATAACTGCCCACACCGATGATAAGGCTGTAGATGACGCCGATGCGCGGAGTGAAAAAATACATGATGACGGCATAGAGTATCCACGGAGGGACGACGAGGAGGAATCCTTCGACATAATTCATCACCGCGGGCGAGCCGCCGTTCTTATAGATGATATAGAACGCAAGCACGCTTATCGACGGGAACTGTGTGATGAATGCTGCAAGAATGCCGCTGCCTTTCGAACCGAAATACGTTGCGAGCGTGACCACCGATCCCCCGATGAGGAAGGTGAGGACGAGTTTAAGCGGTTCGGACATGCACGACTCCTGTCATTAATGACGGTATGTTATTCAGCGTTCAATCAACGCCGTAATCTTCGTTCTGAAGATCATACTCGGGCCACCCTTTGGTATAGCCGAGATGCTTTTTCAGGAAACGGCGGTAGCCGGTAAGCAGATCATCGCCGGGATCCGTATACGATAGAGGCGCACCGGACCCGGTATATCCGAACGTATACGGCGGGGTTATCCTGCAGGGCGGGATATGCGCCCGCGATCGTACGCCTCGGCGCGCCGCAGAAAAAATACGTTTGCATGAAAGTGCCGGGGTAATGCTTTTTGCCAGTGTGGGGCCGACGGCATCTTTTGTCGCTACAAAATTACTTTTCGGTATCATGTCCGCGATCTCACGTTCAACCGCCGTATCCCCGCTCACGAGCACCACCGGCACATCGCGCGCTCCGCATTCAAGGATGAACATGCCGACTTCACCGTATGACCTTCCATTGACCTCAATACGCGTGTGCGGGGTAACGGCCCTGGGCGTCCCGGTCATTGCGTGACCGCCGATATATATCCCGACATCCGTGCCTTCAAAGAACGGCAGCCACGGCCCGCGGTCATAGTCTCCGGTAATAAGCTCGGCCTTCTCGGGAAGCTCCTCGATGAGTAGCGTGTTCCCTTTCCCGTGAGAATCCCAAATGACCACTTCATCCGCCCCGGCGGCAAATGCCCCGTTCGCAGCGGCGGAAACCTCGGCACTGGCTATTTTCATCATTCTGTGGGTACGTTCAAGCACCGTAGGTATGTTTCTGTCCTCTGTATCGCGAATAACAAAGCCGGCAATGCCTTCAAAATCGAACTGTATGTATGCTTTCATGCTTACCGTAGCGGCGGCATGGCTAGCTGTCGCTTCTCTTCCATCGATCTATCTGCGTAAAAACCCGTGAGATGTCCGTTGACGGAATCCTCGATGCCGGTATACGAGTAACTCGGCTTTTCGCCGTTCATGACGCGGACGAAGTCCATGATGAGCCGCGCGTCACCGCCGCCGTGCGCACCGGCAATGCCGCTGAAATCGCCGGCGATGTTCGTATCGACGAGTTCCTGCGAATATTCCTTATCGGAACGCGGATCGATGCGGTTGATCTCGAATTTTCCCGACTCGAAATCACCGCGTATCTCGCCCTTCGTCCCGATGATCTGTATGCTCCGTCCGCCCTTCGCGGCGCCGGAAACGAGGTTGTGGGTCGCGGTCGCGCCGTCGGCGAATTCGACGACGACGGACTGATGATCGATGATATCCGCTTCCGTTTTCCATACGCAGCGTCCGTAGGGGAATGACGGGTCCTTGAGCTTCTTTTCGCGCTCAGCGGCATCGGGCAGTTTCTGTCCCTGGAATTTATCGTTGATGTCCCAGACGTAGAACAGCCACCAGTTGTGATCGATGTAATGCTTTTTCGCCGAGTAAAGGCAATTCGATTCGACCGCCGCGGGGCAGTCTATCATGCAGTGTGTGCCGGATCCGGCAGGGGCCTTTTCCGGTTTGAAATACATGCGGCTTCCCATGCTGGACACGCGAACGGGCGGTATGCCGCTCTTCAGCCACGTTATCATATCGAGATCGTGGCAGCATTTCGCCATGAGGAAGGACGATCCCCCGTACTTCTTTGTCCCCCATTTTCCGCGTATGAACGCCGCGGCGACGTGATGATAGCTCACGTTCTCCGTCGTCTGCATGTTCATGATATCGCCGATGGCGCCGTCGAGTATCGTCTTCTTTATCCCGGCATAGAACGGCGCATAGCGAAGCACATGGCATATCGCGATGCGCCGCCCGAGCTTCTTCGCTGTCTTCACCAGTTCGAGCATCTCTTTCTCGTTCGTGGCGAACGGCTTCTCGAGGAGTATATCGTACCCCGCTTTCAGGAGCGCCATGGATGTCGGCACATGGAGCTTGTCCATGGTCCCGTTTATCGCGAAGTCGGCGAATTTCGGGACAGCGGCTAATTCCTCCGCGGTGCGGTAGCATCGGTCGGCGGGCACCGAGTGGACCTTCGCCGCATGCGCGCGCTTTTCGTCATCGGGCTCGGCAACGCCGACTATCGCAAGTTCATCCGGCTTTACCAAAGCGTGTTCGGCGTAGAGGAGCGAGCGATGCCCCGCCCCGATGATGACGGCTGTCGACTTTTTCACAAGTCCTCCGAGGTGCTTGAAGTATGCGAATATGATAGCGACAGGCGGCGGAAAGTGAATGTACTTTCCTGCAAAAATACTGGATATTTCAGCATGCCGAAATAATGCTCTGCTTGTCCGATCCAGCGCCGCAGACAGGTGCGGAAGCACATCGGCGCTTCCAGTATGGCACGCCTGCGTCCCATCAAAACGGCCCCTGTCGGCCGGGCAATGGGTCCATGGTGAAGATGCGCGCATCGAAACAGCGTCTGATCATGTCGTAGCGAACGTCGGCGAACGAGGGGTCGTCCCAGCGGTTCTCGAATTCGCCGGGATCATGTTCAAGATCATAGAGCTCTCCCATCGGCATGCCGTGATGCTCGGCGCATATCCAGAGTATGTTCGGCTGTGCTTTCATGTTGAGCTCCGTTGCATTACAGCGACCGGCATTCCCTTCAGCTGGGATCCCTATTTTCCCGCAATGAACGCGCGCAGAGAGAACGGCCTCATCGTGACCGTGCATTGACCGCTGTACGGTACCGTTCCCCCGTCGATGTCGGCGAGCGTTCCGCCTTGGATATCAGCGGACGCCAGTGTTACGGTGACCGCTTTGTCGCCGCTGTTCGAAACGAAAAACATCGCCTTTTTCCCGTCGAGCGAACGCCAGCACGATGCTTCAACGACAGGGCGAACCGCCTTCACCGTCTTCGTCCCCGACGCGTCCTGATAATAAGATACTTCATGCCAGGGGCTTCCTGTGACGACAGGGTCGGCGAGGCGTTCGCCGTAGCAGAACGTATCCATGGTGGCGAGCATGATCTTCACCGCCTGTTTGAAATACGGCAGCGCGAACCGCTCCTGCTCGGGCGAGATGAGCTTCAGATACGGTTCGAGCGTCGCAAAGCCGATCTTATATCCGTAGTGCAGCATGAGCGATACCGCCGCGGTCAGATCGTTCATGTTCGCGAACGAGGGCGGCGTTATATCCCACGCCATGTGCGAAATGTAACCGTGATACACCGTCTGGAAGAGCGGTATGAGCTTCGCGCGGTGGAATTCCGGCATCTGACAATGCGCTTCCTCGACGGCACCGATAAAATATTCGCAGATCGCTTCGCCCTTGAGCGCCTTGCCGCGGTTCTTCTCATGAATGCCCGTGAAGAAAGCGCGTGTACCATTGAGATGGTTCGTACCGAAACCCGGCGCATGCCCGTGATCGGTCGACCAGCAGGCGAACATGCCGCCCACCGATGACTGATCGAGATACTGTCCGTCCGTACCGTAACCCGTGAGGTTCTGCGACGCAAGTCCGATGAAGTATTCACGCCAGCGCACATCGGCGCGGCAGAGCGGTTTGAATTCGTTCTTCACCCGTATCGCATCGATGACAGACGCATCCCTGCCCCACGCATGGGTGAGCTTTTTCACGAGCGCTTCTTTCTCATACGAGTATATCGTCATCCAGTCCGAGCGTATCTGCGTAATGATGCTCTCGTCCACAGGGCCATTCCACGCGGTACGGAGCATCTGTTTGAGCTCCTCGGTCTTCTTTCCATCGCGTCCCCAGAACTCCTGATAGTTCACGTAATGGGGCACCGACGCCGCCGATTCGCTCGACATCAGCACGGCTGAACACGGCTGTGCGAACGACGCCTTGAATTTCGAGAGCGCATTGTTATTGGCGTCATGATCGAACGAATTATCGAACGCGATCATGTTCATGTACGGGAAGAAATGCATCCTGTTCTTCTGAAGCGAGATGAGTCGGCGATACCCCTCCTCGTTCTTCGGCGGGAAGTAATCGGGGTTGCCGGTATCGAAAGGCCAGCGCTGCCACTGCGTGAGAAATACGGAGAATTCGACACCAGGGAAAAGCTCCGTGTATTTCGCGAGCATGTCATAGGTGTTCTCATTGATGGCGATGAGCCAGAACGGATTATTCGCGAGCCACGCGGAAAGTTCGCCGCGTTTTACACGATCGAGAATGCCGCCGCCCGCGCACCACGTCTGCGTGAGGGCCCAGTCGCGGTATATCTTTGCGGCCCGCTGCCAGCCGTTATGATAGCGTGTTGTCACTACCGGATACGGCGACGTCCACGATGTCCTCGCGGCTCCGGTGTTGGCGGGATAGTGGTGCACGGATGCGCGTATGCCGTCCCCGGGATATGATGCGGCGATGTTCAACGATACTTCAAAATCCTTTATGTATCCCTCGCCGTCCTTCGCCCAAAGCATGATGCCGTCGGAGCCGTTCTCATAGAGCACGCACTGCATCGACTGCGCCGTCGTTCCGTAGGTCCCGTACCAGATATATTTCCCGAACCGATGCGGCGATCCGCGTCCGCTCTTTTCGGCACTGAACGGATCATCGATGATGACGCCGGACTGATTGGGCACGATGAGACGATCATGCGCTGCACCGGATATCGGTTTCAGCACGAGCAGAGGATATTCCACTTCGAAGACGCCGTATCCGGCATTCGGCGTTACCTTTATCTCATATGAAACATCATCGCCGTTTGTGCGTATGCGTACGGCCACTTCCGCTTCCGCATGTTTCCGCCGCCCGCCTGTCATCCCCGCGATGCCGCCCTCGACGGCGAAACGCCCGGCGATATCGCCGTTCTTCGTGAGCGTGATCCGGTAGAGGAGCCCGTCGTTGTCGATGATGTCACCGGAAAATCTCGGTGTTCGTACCGCAGGGGCATCGACATATTTCGTTGCATGCGCTTTCAGCGCTTCGCGGTGCACATCGTCGTCGCTCCTCGTGTCATAGTATACGGAGACGTTATCAAGAACGAGTTCGCTCTGCGCCTGCGAGAGCAAAAAATACGGCTTCATCATCACGCCCATGCTTCCGACGGAAAGCGCGATGGAATATTCTTTCCATTCGGGCGTAAGCGTGATAGAGAGCGGTGCTATCGTCATGATGCCCGGCGTGTTCACGCCTTTTTTTGCTGCGTCGAAAAGGAGCTGATAGAAATTGAGCGGTCCCTTTCCCTTCGCTCGGAACGTGACGACAAGACGCCGATGCGTGAGCGGTATCTCGGTGTTGTTATAGAAAAAATAGTTCGCCGCTGTCGTCTTCACTGAAAGACATGGCCCGCCGTCCTCTACCGTCGTCATCTCGCCGCGTTCGCTGTAGACAGCCGTCCACTCCTTGACGCCGTTGTCGAATCCGCCGTTCCTGACCGATGCTTCCGATAGATATGACGGTATGTCGGCTGCCAGGGAGCAAAATGCAAAGATCAGAAAGGCGATATAGTTCCGGAACATGTATGAGCGCTCCTTATCGTTTTTTCTGAGCATACGCTGCATCAATGGCATCGCGGAGCGATCGTGTCGTAGCCGTCGTAGCCCCGTCTATGTACCAGACCTCAAGATATTCCGCTTCGGCGTTCACGTAATTGCTTATCGTCTGCATCATATCCCCCTGACGTCCATCCGCTGTCGAACACGGCGGCGTGAGACAGGATACGTTCTGAAAACCGTTCTTCACGTCCTTGTATTCGCAGATGATGCGATACGTCGGATTGCGCGTATTGTCGTTCTTACCGCTCAGCTGATTGTTCTGCAGGGATATCGATGACGGATACCGCGTTACCGCATGTGCAATTGAATCCCTGAGGGCCTGTTCCATGCCGCTGAAGGGCACGGCGATCTCGTAGCAGAGCGCCTGCCGCGGGAACAGCGTCGCGAAAAGGTCCACGTAATAGATGAGCGACTCGCGCACCTTCGCTTCGACATTATCGTATTTTTTCCACTGCGCGACGTTCTTGGGCAGATGCGTCTCGCTGTAGCGATGCGAAACACCGGTTATCGCAGTTGCTGCGAATTTCTCATCGCTTCCATAGCGGTCAGCGATCGCACTGAGCACGCGAACGAAATTGGTCCGGAATATCGGGTCCCAGGGGAGGGGTATGCGGTCTTCGCGGTTCTGCTTCTTTCCCGGCTGCTTCGATTGTTCCTCGTCGGATATGACGAACGCGGTAGCCCCCTCGTCATACACATAGTCGGGGGTATCGACGCCCGGATCGAGGACAAGTTTGTAGAAACGGTCCGCTTTCCGTACACAGTCGATCACGCTGTCCAGGCGGTCCCATTTGTAGTCACCCTTCGTCGGCTCAAAGTCATCCCAGCGCAATGCGATGTACACGCCGTCGATGTACGTGTTCGATGCGAGCGTCCCGGTAACGAACGGCAGATGCCGCTCAAGGGACGTTGCATCGCCGAACCGGTCGGTGAAACCGGCAAGCCAGATGATGCCGTGAAGGCGGTGTGCGGGGACCTCGGCACACAAGGTGAAAACGGCCGTCAACGCTGCGACTATGACATGTCTCATGATAAGCCTCCGATGTAGCCAAGCATATCATGGAACACCTCTTTCTGCTGGCGGCGCGTCACATCATAGAAGAACCCGTGTTCCGTATTCGCATACGTTCTTATTTCGACATGCTTTCCGAACGATGTCATCTTTTCTTCGAAGCGCATGAGATTCTCGTACGGGAACATATGCTCGTTCTGTGCATGCGACACGAACACCGGCGGCGTATCTGCACCGACATACATTATCGGCGAGAAGCGTTCGTACCGCGCGGGGTCATCTGCGAATGAAGCACCGGCGATGTCCTGCATGCTCGCCCATATGCCGGGGAAAATATCGTCCCACGGCGTAAAGAACGGCGTGAACGCGGAAAGCATTGTCGCGGCGGGAGGTGTCCATGCATTGACGGGAGAATAGCCCCGGAACGAGAGTGATTCCCCGCATGCTCCCGGCTTGGCGAACGAGAGCAGTGCCGCAAGATGCGCACCTGCCGAACCGCCATAGGTGATGATGCACGGAGCGATGTTCATTCGCTTCAATTCGCTCACGAAAACATCATAGCCGTGACGGATATCGGTGAGCTGATCGATGAGCGTCACGCCGGACAATCGATAATCCGTACCCGCGCAGATGAAGCCTTCGGCGTTGAACGCACGCATGATCGCGTGATACCCGGAGCGCGAACCCGCGCGCCAGCCGCCGCCGTGCACGAAGAAGAGCGCGGCATTCCGCGACACCTTCTTCGGCATGAACACATCGATCGCGCGCAAGGGCTCTATCGGGTCGTCGAAATAGATCGAGGTGAACGGGTACGGCATCGTTCCCTCAGCGGTAATTGAGCGATCGTATCGCCTGAATGATAGCCGTGCGCTGTGCACCGAGATCGATGTATGCGCCATTGCCGAAGCGGCTTGTGACGTACTCATCGCCGTTGCCGGAATCGTTGAAGGCTTTGAGGATGCCGTCGAGCACACTTTGCGCGGCAGCAGCTTTTGCATCGTCTTTTGCATTTGCCGCAACAATGGCTTTTCTGAGCGTTGCGACATAACGCATGTCATCCATCCCCTCGCGATAGCCGATGAACGGTACGGTGTTCACCACACCGTCGGCGGTCGGATACGCGAACACATGGTCCTTGTACGTAAAATCGTCGAAATCATCCCAGATATTCCCGAAAGAATGCTGATACGCATAGTCCATCGCTCCGTCGATGCCGTACGCAGCGAGCATGATGCCGTAATTCTTCCGATAGATATACGGGTCTTCGACGCCTATCTGCGGGTCATTGTACGACACAAGTCGATTGCCGTTCTTGTGGAAAAGCGACACCTCATCGCGGTCAATGCCCGCGCCGGCAGCGAACGCGCTCACGCAGACATTCAATGCATGCGCGACGCCCTTCATGCCGCCCGGGTATCCGGCGACGAACACTTTTATCCCGAGCTTATTTAGCTCTTCCCATACCTTAAGCTGTTTCATCACGCGATCGCCGACGGCTTCATCAATGCCGTACACAAAGAATTCTTTGCATCCGTACTTAGCGGCTATTTCCCGTCCGCGTATCGCCCCCTCGATGATGGACTTGTCGCCCGCTTCGGTGCCCGCAGCGCCTGTCGTCACACCGAGCGAGAATATCACGGAGTTGTCGATGCCGGCCTTGGCGCGGAGCATGAGCGCCTTCTCGAATGGCGCGGGATCGGGCATGAATTTCTCGTACACGGTGGGGTTATCGATGCCGTACGCGGCCATATTGCTCATATCGATGAAGTACTGCTGCTCGCTTTTACTCTCGGAGGACACTGTCCCCTTGTCCGTCGGATCGAGCCGTGCGACATAGTAAGCGGAAGAGATAAAGTTCTCCTGCTTCACGAGCGAAAAGTCGAGCATGGTCAATGCTACGTTCAGTACTTTCTTCACGCTTCCCGCCGAGAGCGTGAGTGTTCCTTTGTACATGCCCGCAGGAGTATCGGCCGGGCGGAAGGTGATGATGAATTGCTGATTCTTTCCCTGTGGAATGGTCACCGGTTTCAGCACGGCGCTGTCGCGAACCGGGTACTCATCGACCGACGGCGTCCATCTCCCGAGCGCGCCGAATTTCCGTGTCGACACGAGCTGATAGTCACTTCCTATGCGCAGGTGATTGTTCGATGATACGGTATCGACCTTTACGAGCGCATCGTCGTTGAGGAGAAGCTCGGGATAGAGCGCCGCTGTCTTCGGGCGGGCACTTATCGGCGAGAGCGGGTCATAGGCCACCTGATACCAGCATTTCACGAGCTTGATATCCGCCTTCGATGCGGGATACACCGCAGGTCCGTTGAGATCGGATAGTGATACACTCAGGTCAGAAAGCTCATCGAGCGCAGTAACGACGAAACTCGCCGATTCAAATTCATTTTTGCACATGACAGCGCTTACCTGTGCGCTTATCGTGCCGTGAATGATCTTCGTGTCCGGAAGTACCATGTATTGGCCGGCAGGATCGACCATGTGTATCACCATGCCGGATGCCTCTTTCGCGGAAAGCCGCCTGAGATTTTCCTTTATCTCCGGTGCGGCGGTCATGAGAAAACGGATGCGCGGTTCAATATCGAACGATACCGTATCGCGCGCGATCATATCGGCAACGATGCCTGACACCGCGGCAAGCTCGCTGAGCACGGCAGCCTTATACGATTCGCCGTATCCCGGTTTGACCGGAACATCGAAGAGCGGCTTAAGCGCAGTAAGATCGGACTGCCAGCGCGCGGCACGTTCGCGCGATTCCACTTTCCCTGAGGCGATACGTGATTCATAGATCTTCTTGTATGCCGCTGGGTCGGGCACGGTACCATGCAGCTCCACCTCGTCGATGTACGCGATGATGCGTTTTCCGGGTGCCCCGCCGGTTATCATGATGCCGATGAGGTCTATCACTTTGCCGCCGGTATCAGGGTTAAGCCCGGGCGTATTCGCCTTGCGGAAGAACGAGAGCGAGCTTTTTTTTGCCCCACTGACTGCCCCCTCGTCGCGATAATGCATCCATGCATTCACCGTATCCTTTTCCTGGCAGCGGTACACGCCGGAATCCTTCGTCGGCGGGAATTGGAAATCGAGGCCGGGTATGGCGCGTACCGTGCTCGCTTTATCGATGTATAGTGAGCATTTGAAGACGATGTCGCCTTCGCAGGGAACATTGAGCGGCAGCGATACGTAGTAATATGAGCCGGAATTGAACGTGATATCGATCTTAAAGCTTTTTTTTCCGCCCGCTGATCTTTCATCGGTCACGCCCATGAAATTCACGGTGACATCGCTGTTCTTCGCCCATTGTTTGAACGATGCATCTTCCGCTTCCTCGAAACCGTTGTAGTAGCGGTAATGGATGAAGCCTTCTTTCGCCGCGGGCTTTTTCTCTTCAAGCCCGAAACACATTGCTGACAGAAGCATCATCAGAAATACGTTTCTCATTGCTGACTCCCGTGAATTTATTTTCTATAGACCGAACTGCTTGCGCAAACGTTTATCTTCATCATTCGAGCGCGGCGAAATGAAGAGCAGATCGGCACCTCCCGGTTCGACGGAAAGTGTCAGTGCGCCGTTACTGTCCGAGACGATCTCCCCCGTGCGAAGGTCAACACAGCCAAAGCTGTCGGCAGCGGCAGCGCGGATGGTCCGTGCTGCAGTATTCGGCGTATAGTCAATAACTTCCCCCTTCTCGTCGATCCGGAATGTATCGGCTGCTGACAATTGGTCGGGAGAACGCCCGCTGCACCAGGTCCCGACCGCGGTATTCACGATAATAATGACCTTTCCGGTGTATCCGCTCACGGTGAAAGAACGCCATACGACATCGGTTTCCTGCACCGTGATGACCGGGGACGTCGGTCGTTCCGTGGTCACCGTTTCATGCCCCGCAGGCGTACCGATGATGCGCGTCGTTTCCTTTTTCAAGGCACGTAACAGCGGTGCGTAGCGTTGTATCTCGCGGGCAAATGCACTGTACTCATTGAGCGCGGAAGTGCCGGACATATCCCATCCTGAGATGGGTGTAATATACTCACGCTGCTGTGATGCGTTCGAGCTCCGGTGCGCAAAATTCCGCATATCCTCGCGCAGCGGACCGTAGGACCACGACGATATCGAGCGTGCACCTTCCATTACGGAGAGCCATGCCATGGCACGAACACAGTTCTCCGGCGGGCGATAGTATTTCCAGTACCCGACGATATCTTCGCTTATCCGATAAAAGCCCTGATCCGTCGAATTCGCCAATTTCAGTACCCGTTCGAACAAAGTCTGTCTCGTGTCCTCTGCGATGGATGACGGATAGAACATCGTACGGACCTTGTTCGTCGTTCGGAATCCTTCAAGCGTATTTGCCGTGAATACCGCGTGGAATTCCGCGTTCTGTTGGGCGCTGCTCTGGTAGAACGCATCCATCTGCGTATGGAACCACCGAAGCGCTGAGCGGGGCGTGGCGCGGTTGCCTGCCGTACCCCATTCCCACCAGAAGCAGTAGCGGTCGGTTCCCGAGATGCGCGGATACGGCGGCTTCATCTGCTGTATCGCAGGAAGGGAGTTGTGCAGGAGCATGAGGGGAGCATCGGGCACTTCGCGAAGTACAATCGTATAGTACTCTTTGATAGCGGGAAGATAGTCCGGCGAGGGCTCTTCCTTCACGCTGAATGCAGCGACAGACGGATGATCCTTGTATTTTTTGATGAATTCTGCGGCCAATGCTGCACGTGCAGGCACTTTGCTCACATCCGGAGACGATATATATGCGAAGTCAAGCTGCGGGATAATGGATATCCTGTGGGCATCACATATTTCCAGCATGGTATTCCAAAGAGCATTATCCTTCACGCCGCCGAGATACACGTAGGTGAATCCGAGCGATGCGAGCTTTTTGACGGCGATAGAAAGGTCCTGCACCTGCGCATTGGTATTCTGCTCCCACACATAGGTGTAGAGATAGCAGCCGACCGGGAAGTGTGAATCCCAGTGCTTGCCGGCACCGAATATCGTCGAAACGACGAACATACCTGCGAGAATGGCATTTCGATACATGCTTCCTCCGTTATCGCGTGGTCTTTCTTGGTATGAATGACGATGATACCGTTCTTGTTATAACGTCGTTCCCGGAGATAAGCCCGACGACCATTTCGGCCGCCGCCGCGCCGCTTTCGAATGCCGGTGAGTTGATCGTGCTCACCATGCGCTCATGCTCCGGTATGCCCATTTTCTCCTCGACATTGCCGAAACCGATAATGCCGTATTCCGCCGTTCTCTTTTCCGAAGCCTCGCGGAGCACCGTGAAATGATACGCGACCTCATCGGTAGAGAAGAAATAGAGCGAGGGATGCGATGCCTTCGCCTTGAGATGATCAAGGACGTTCATTGCCGGTTTGATATGGGATACATTGTACCAGGGCATCGGCGGCAGCATGAAGGTGTGCTCTTCCGATATCGACCGTCCGTGTTCCGCGAGGAGTTCGTTGAAGCGCAGATAGCGCTCAGGATAGGTGCCGATGAAGCCGAACGAATCGTACCCTTTCGCGATGCAGTATTCCACGGCTTCTTTTGCGCCGGGGGCTTCGTCGGTAAGTACATAGGGGATATCGTCATAACGAGGCGTTGCTCCGCCGCTTACGCCGATGAGCGGGATGCCTTTCTCCGTAAGCAGGCGCTTCAACCGCGGCGATATCGTATTGCCGAGATCGAGCACGCCGTCCGGAGTCATGCGCTCCAGGTCGCAGTAATCATCATGCTCGCTGTCGACGACGATGAGCGATGCTGTATGCCCCGCTTTCGACAGCACGCTCCGCATTCCTTCCATGCGTGCATTGATGTATACATTGGTACCGATGAACGGCGCATCCCTCGGTCTGTCGAATATAAGACCGATCGTGTAGATTGAGCGCTTTCTTCTGCTTCCTTTCACGAAAGTCCCGCGTCCTTTCTCGCGGTAGATGATTCCGCTTTTCTCAAGGCTGTTATAGGCAAGCCGCACGGTAGAGCGTGAGATATCGTATTTCCCGCACAATTCCTCTTCCGTGGGAAGTACATCATCGGTATGATATTTCCCCGAGGAAATGGCCGCGGTTATCGTTTTTTCAAGGTCTTTATATTTCATAATACAAATATGATACAACAATTATAATACAATATGAACATATTGTCAAATACCCGAGAAACGCAGCATTCCTTTGATTGACGGCATCATCGAAGGCGTTATACTGACCGTAACCTGGTGGTGGAGCATGAAACTCGATATTCCGGCAGCAAACCCGAAGAAGGAATGTGCGCGCATCGAAGTCTTTATCCGGCAGACAATGAAAAGGCTCGGCAGGACCGGCATTGTCGTCGGTGTGAGCGGCGGTTTTGATTCATACTCTCGCTTATTTCGCTTTCAGCACCGATGCGCGAGGCGCCGTATATCCTGCGGTGATATTCCGCATTGTCCGATCACTGCCGTGTTCAACCGCGTTTTACTTCGACAAAGACCAGACATCATTGAGCGCTTCCTCGTACGAATCGTCGGTGACGCCGCCGATGACCCATATACTTCCATTGAATGCGACGGCTTCATGCAGGAATCTCCCGGTGAACGGAGGCGCCGCTTCCGCGGTCCAGGTAACGCCGTCGACAGACCGCCAGATATCGTTCATGCCGTTCTTCCCGTCGCATCCGCCGATGAGATACACGGCTGTGCCGATGACCACCGTGCGCGCCCCGAAGCGCGGTGAGAACGGCCCCGTCCCTCGCGTCCATTGCTTCCCGTCCCTCGTCTTCCATATATCGTTCATCGCATTTCCATCTTCTCCGATACCACCGGCGATATAGAGCGAATCGCCCAGGACGAACGAGGTGTGTTCATTGCGTGCCGAGAACGGCGCGTTGCTGTTTACGGTCAGCCAATTGCTGCCGCTGTCCGAGCGTATCACATCATTGACGTTCTCGCGGAAGGCGAAACCGCCGATAACCCAGAGCGCATTTTTGAACGGCACAAGCGTGTGCCCTTCGCGAACGGTAAATCCGGTACTGCGCATGAATTGGCTCCAGTTCGTACCGTCGGTCGAACGCCACACATCGTTCATCGAGCCGTTGAAGCCGCCGGAGTTCGCCTGGAAACCGCCGACTATCCAGAGCGCACTATTGAACACCGCTGACGCATGGCGGTTGCGGTCCCAGAAATTCGCTTTCCGGTTCGCGAGCTGCCAATTGGTCCCGTCCGATGTCGACCAGACATCACGGAGCGTTTTCTTCGTCGCAGGCTCGTATCCGCCGAAGAGCCAAATCCTTCCGTTCCATGCAAGTGCGGTGAAGCCGCTTCGTGCCGAGAACGGAGCGTTCTCCCGTGCGGCCGCCCACGCCGGCTGCACCGCGGCGACCGCTGTCGTACTTTCGGCATCGACCGCAAGCCGCTTCAACAGATCGGCGAGCACGGTCGTGCTCTCATCGAGCGACTTCATGCTCACGCGTTCGCTTTTCACGATGCGTGATGTTTCAACATCGATAATACCGGCGCTTACATAGTAGAGATTACCCATCTTCATGAGATTGCCGAAGAACATGTAATCAACGTTCAGTATCTTCCCTATCTGCACGGCGCAGGTATTCTCCGTGCAGCCGCTTTTCACGAATTCCTGCTCCTTGAGTATCATATCCATATTGTTGCGGTCAAGGACATCATAGCGCTTACCGTTCACCAGTTCCGTCCGGAACAGTTCCGTTATCACGTTCGCATCGGCACGTGCGGCATTCCCTTTCGATACAAAATCGAGCACCGCTACACGGTACACTGCCGGTCCGCCCTTCGCCGCAGCCGTGCGCACTCGTATCTGCCTGAACGCATTTCGCCCGAGCGTCGACGCCTTCGCTTTCGACACCTCGGACCTCGCCTCGTACCAGCGGCCGTCCTTTTCCAGGGTAATGACATACTTCCCGTCGGGAACGGCTATTGTCATTGCTTTTCCTTCCTGCTTCGTCATCTCCGCGATGAGCCTGCTGTTCTCACCGCGGACATAGGCATGGCCTGCAACATTATCCGCAAGCGAAATGGACGATGAAAGCTTGCCGAGCGCGGTCATGACCACATCACCGGAGCCTTTGACACGCATGCTGTAGCTTGGATGCTGCACGCCGCCGGTGGTATGCTCGGTCTTTTTGCGTGTTTCCTGCGATGCGAACTGCCGAAGTTCATCAAGCGTCACCCGTCCGTCGGCGACGGTATCCGCTGCCCCGCGAAGTCCCGAAATAAGCGCATGCGTGAAGAACGAACCACCGAGCGTGTCCGACTCCTGCGAATACTCGGTAGAACGAGAGGAGGTGAGAAAGGCATAGCCTTCCATATCGATGGTGCTGTCAAAAAGGAATGGCGGTCGCGCGCTCGATCCTTTGAGCGTCGTAAGCGTACCCGACATGCAGGAATCGAGAATAAGGATGCGCATATCGGCCGCTATCCCTTCGGTGTCCTTTTTGAGGTCCTCATAGCGATAGACCTCGTCACCGAGGAGAAGGCCCGTCTTATCGGAATGCCCCGAATAATAGAATATCATCTCAACACGGAATTTCTCTTTCTTCGCGGCGGCCACTTTTGCCTTGAGCGCAGCTATATCGTTCCTGAGATCGGCGAGTGTGGGATTGGCAAGCACGGTCGTATCACGCTCATCGAATCCGCCGAGCGTGACGAACACCTCGGAAAGCGACTTTGCATCGCTCAATGGATAGATGAGCTCAGGGAGCGTGCCCCCGCGGCTTGCGCCGGCGAATATGCCGAATCGCCGCATACCGCTCTCGGCCTGAGCGAAGCATGCGTACACAATGACGGTCAATGCGAGGGCTTTTTTCATGTTCATGGTTATTGCTTCCTCAGTGTGAACGTTGTAACGGAATAATTACTGAGCACGGACAGTACCGATGCATCGATATCATGCGTGCGGCGAGCCGCTATTTTCGCAGCATTGATGACCGATGCGCTATCCATCGCCCGTGGCGCAACGGCAAGGAAGAACTTTTCATACCGGGGCGCATCATCGAGCTCATTCGCACGGTCAAGGCAGGTCTCTCTGTTCCTGATGAGCTCGGTCGATCCGTCCGCCCTCGACGGATGATGGAGCGTTACACCGCCGCGACCATCGACCGAGAAAAGTACGCCGTGGGAACCATTGTTGGCGATGTAGCATATCTGAAAAATATCGCCTTTCTGCGCGAGCGATCCGTTCGTAAGACGGCTCTGTGAATCACCGTTCTTTCGGTAGATGAATATCGCATTCGTTCCCTTGATGCGTGTCGCGTCCGAGAGCCGCGGCAGCGAGCGATCGCCGATGCGGGACGGGAGCACTGCTATCGCGATGACCGCCGCCGCGACTGCAGCAGCTGCGGTCAGGTACTGCGGCATACGGAGCGTTGCAAGCCGTGTGCGTATCGTATCGAACGGTACACGCGGCTTCTTTTGCTGCAACGGCTCGGCCATAGATGTTCGAAGCTCAGGCAGTATGGACGGGGCCGCATCGGTGCGTGCCGAGGAGATGACGCCGCGAAGCGCATGTATGCCTGCAAGCCTCTTTGAACATTCGGCGCATCCGTTGAGGTGTGCCTCTACGAGCGAACGCTCTTTTACGGCGAGCTCATCCGTTGCGTACCGGTCGAGGAGAAGAGCGGTCTTTCGGCATGTCATACGGCACCTCCCGCGGGGAATATATGCGACAGCGTTTTCGAGAGCATTTCACGGGCGCGATAGAGACGGACGTCGAGCGCTGATACACTGACATGCAGAACTTCCGATATTTCTTTGCTCGACTTGCCCTCCATGTACCGCAGTATCACCGGCGCGCGATACTGTTCCGGCAAAGAGGCTATCGCCGTCTGTACCTCACGGCGCGTCTCCGCCGCCTCGGGACTTTCCGTATCCGCCGCGGACGCGTCGTCCATCTGCTCATGCCGGCGTTTGCGGTTCTTTCTCCAATGATCGCATGATGCGTTTATCGTCATGCGGTAGAACAATGAAGAGTACGCCCCTGATGGCTCGGCATCGCGGTAGCGCCTGAAGAATTTGATGAACACTTCCTGCATAACATCCTTTGCGTCATCGTCATTGCCGAGATAATTCGCCGCTACACGGAACACCATCGGGCCGAATTTTCCGGTCAGCTGTGCGAATACTGCCTCAGTACGGTCCATAGCTCCTCATTCTCTCACATGCTTCGCTTATGATGCGATACGACGATCATACCTTCGTCAGTATACGCATAGCACCCCTCCTGTCAACATCGGTACGCGGTCATGGCGCATCGAAATCGAAAGAAGGCCTGCTCCCGCTGTCGGTATTCGTCGATGCGACGTACTCATGCAGGGCCCCCACGACATCCTCGTCGAACTGTCTGCCGCTCGACCGGTGTATCTGATTAAGCGCTATCTCGGGCTTGAACGCGGGGCGATATGCGCGCTTCTCGGTGAGCGCCTCGTAGGCGTCCGCCACTGCAGCGATGCGCGGCAGGAGCGGAATGCTCGTGCCCCCGATACGGTACGGATATCCTTTTCCATCGATACGTTCGTGATGATATTTCACGATATCGATGACATCGGGGTTCTCGATGTGCCGGGAAACGAAGTAGTGCCCGAAATCCACATGGCGGTGTATCTTCACTTTTTCGTGCAGCGCGAGCGTTCGGGGCGACTGGAATATCGCTTTTGGCACCCAGAGATAGCCGATATCGTGGATAAGGCAGCCATGGAGCAATGACTTGCATTGATTCGCGGCAACGCCCATCGTCTTCCCGATATTGACCGCATAGGTCGCTACGCGCATGGAATGGCGCATGATATCCGTATTATGTGCGCTTATGTGTTTTATCATCGCTTTGATGCTGTTGTCGGATATCGCATCATGCGGGTCTTTCGTCTCGATCATTGGCCGCTCTCCTTGTCTTGTGTCATTTGAACTACATCTATGGAACGCACAGAAGGGAAAAATCTTACAGGGATCGTCCGCGGTTATTTCTGCTTCCTTGACAAACAACGGAGAATCGATTATATTGTACGTACATATAATCAAGTTATACGTATAACTTGATATTTCCCCGATACGAGGTTGTCATATGAAACAGTGCATCACCATCCTGATCTTTGCAGCAGCAACGGTATTTCCGCAGGCGAATATGTTGAAAAACCCCGGTTTTGAAGCACTTGATGGCGGTAAACCGGCCGGCTGGCAGTACACCGAGGCGTCCGGCGAAGAAGCCGCGGTTCTGGCCGACAATGCGCAATTCCGCACCGGAAAGAACGGCGTGCGTATCGCCCATAAGAACACTTCCAGCTATTCACAGATACGGCAGAACATCGAGCTGAAGCCGGATACCGATTATATCGCCAGTGTCTGGGTCAAAGGCGATACCGTAGTGCTTTCGGAAAAAGGCCTCGGCGTTAAGCTCTACCTCGGGCGTAAGGACGGCGGTACTCTGAAGGCATCGGAAACACTGAAGGGCACGTTCGCATGGAAGCGGATATCACTCCCGTTCAACTCCGGATCGCAGACGATGACAACGGTGATATTGTATCTCCACCAGGGATCGGGTACCGTGTGGTTCGATGATGTGGAGGTGCGCGAGGGGAAAGAAGTTCCCGTTGCCACCGCAGCGCCGACGGGAACAAAAGCCCTTTCCGGAGTGAACCTCGCGCTCGAAAAAAAATATACGATGTCGAAAAAACCGAACTATTCGCTGTGCATGGACGCCGACGACGACAAGCAGCTTACCGACGGCGCGTTCACGGAGGGATATTTCTGGACACAGAAGTCGACGGTCGGCTGGGTGAATGCCGGGCGGGTGGAGATCATCGTCGATCTCGGTACCACACAGCCGATACGCGAGCTTGCGGTCAACACTGCGGGCGGCGCGAAAGCGGCATCGGTAAATTTTCCCGACGCGGTATTTTTCGTGAGCGAGGACGGAAAGAATTTCTATCACGCGGGACGCCGGTTCGGAACGCTCATGCCTGATAAGAACGGCGAGTGGTATGCGGCACGGTATCATCTCAACGACTTGAGGACGAAAGGACGCTATATCGCCGTTTCGCTTGTCGCGAACGGCAGCTATATGTTCGCCGATGAGATTGAGGTCATCAAGGGCGATTTCCCTCCTTCGTCGGTAGCGCTTACCGGCACGACGTATACGACCGACATGCTCGGTTCGGCGATATTCGATATGCGCAAATCAGCGCGCGAGAAAGCGGCGCTGCTCGGTGAACTCAGGCCGCTCAAGGAATTCCTTGCAAAGAACGATGCCGCACTCGCCGAAGAGATCGGCGGTATCGAAAAGGAAGCACAGAACGCAGCCGATCGGGGAGCGCTCACGGCGCTTCGCGACAAAGCGGGCATCGTCAATGCAAAGGCGGCGGCGATACGTTTCCCGGGAAAATCGATGGTCGTGCATGCGGGGAGCGGATGGAACGATTTCGGCGCATTCGATCTTCCGCCGGAAGGGGCATCCGATTGCAAGTCACTTTCACTTGTCATGGGCGCCGATGAATATGAGTCGATATCGTTCGCCGTGTTCAATGCCGGTGATAGTGTCCGGAACGTTATGATCAACGCGACCGATCTGGCCGGCACGGGCGCATCGATACCGAAAAAGAACATTGTACTGCGGTTCGCTGAGAACGTTGAATGTAATGACGGGCTCCTCCGCCCCGATGCGCTTCCGCTTGCGGACGGAACTGTGCCGATAGCGCCGGGCAACAATCGTGCGTTCTGGGTGCAGGTGAAGACCGATAATACGCCGGCGGGGGAGTACAGCGGGACACTATCGCTCTCGACCGGGAAGGGCGCGTATACGATAGCCCTTTCGGTGAAAGTGCTCCCTGTCATGCTCCCGCGGCCGATACCGGTCTCGACCTATAACTGGGCATATATCAATTTTGCTCCGGTAGCCGCGGATGTGAAGGCAGCGGTGGCCGATCTAGCCGCGCATTACATCGATACGGCGGTCATTCATCCGGCACAGATGCCGAAATTCACCTTTGATGACGGCGGGAATGTCACGGCGGTCGATTTCTCAAAGCTGGATGACGTGATAAAACTTCATCGCGATGCCGGGATAAAAAAATTCTTTTTCTTCTGCTATTTCGGCGATATCGGGAACGGTATCAATAAACCGCTCGGTGATTTCACTGCCGGAAAGACGTTCAAGCTCGGCTCGGCGGAATGGAAATCGGCAATGAAGTCGCTTACGGCACAGGTGGTCTCGCATTGCGCATCGCTCGGGCTTACCTATGCGGATTATGCGATGTACCCCATCGATGAGCCGAATGACAAGCTCATCAATGCCGGCGGCCGAGAAATATGGGCGATGTTCAAAGAGGCCGATCCGAACCTGCGTATCTTCGTTGATCCGACGCAGGCGACCACGGTGGCGGCGAGCAGATCGATCGCGCCGCTCGTCGACGTCTGGTGCCCGCATCTTGTCGCCGGACGCCTCGATGAGGAACGCATCCGGTTCTTCACCGAAGAAAAGAACGCAGGCAAGCAGTTTTATACCTATAACTGCGAAGGACCGGACAAGACATTCCATCCCCTCGGGCATTACCGTCGTATGCTCTGGCAGTCATGGCAGTATGGCATCACCGGTGCCGGCCATTGGGATTACGCGGATACCGGCTGGACGAAAGGAGAGAACAGCGCATGGACGGATTTTGACGGCGCACGCATCGACTTTTCCATCATTTACGATGCAGCGACCGCACCGGCGCATGTGACGAAAAAAGAGGTTCAGATACCGAGCCGCCGCTGGGAAGCCTGGCGCGACGGCGTGGAAGAATACGCATATCTCTGGCTCCTCAAGGAATCAATAGTCAAAGCTCGCCGAGCGGGAAAAGAAGCGGCTGCCGTTTCCGCGGAAAAGGTGCTCAAGAACACGGTCGATGTCATCATATCGCAGACAAAGGATACCGGCGCGTTCGCATCGGCGCACAGGACCGTGCTTGAGACGATAGCGGCTTTGGGGAAATAGCGTTGCTGAGCATACCAGGACAATGGATCGGCGACCCGTGGTTCTTCATCGATGGCGCGCGCGCGCATTGTTTTTTCCTGACCGCATCGAGCGATAATCCGCCTGCCGCGCGGCATATGAATTGGGATATCGGTCATGCGGTGAGCGGAGATCTGCGGTCATGGACGTATGAAGGCATCGTTCTCAGAGCGGGGCCGGGCGATTGGGACGGTCATCATCTTGCCACCGGGTCGATCATCCGTTATAAAGACCGATTCTGGATGGCCTATACCGGTCATCCGCGCAATGAGGAATCGACGATACAGCGTGTCGGCCTCGCGGTTTCCGACGATCTGCATGTATGGGAAAAGCATGCGGGTAATCCAGTTACCGAAGTTGACGAACGCTACTATGAACGAACCACGAGCGGCCAGCGTCCGTTCATGCATTGGCGCGATCCCGCGATGTTCACAGCAGATGGAGCGGTCTATCACGTTGTGTGCGCGCGAAAACATGACGGCGACACTGCATCACGGGGAAGCGTCGGGGTCGCACGGACGAGTGATATGATCTCCTGGGAAGTACTTCCGCCACTCGAGATCGAGCCGTTCGCGGAGGAGCTTGAATGCCCATCCATCATCATGCTCAGCGGACGATGGTATCTCATATTCTCGACGCATCGACACCTCATTGCGCCGGCATGGCGTTCAAAAATAAGTGAACGCGATCTCCGATCGGGGACATACGCGATGGTGTCGGATTCCCCGTTCGGTCCGTACCGCTTCTGCGGCATGATAGAACGGTCACCATCGCCGGTCTATGCAGGACAGATCGTCGCGTGGAAAGGCGGGATATATCTCATGGGTACGTGCAGCGACAAGAAAGATACGGTATCCGATCCGATACCGGTGGAGGCCGATGAGAACGGCATCCATACGCGCCCGGCGGGAGAGCATCGATGAGAACACCGCATGCGAAAAAGAAGAATGCTGCGCCAGCATACCGTACGATCTTTGAATCCCTTACCTCCCGTGCGGACAGCGGCGATGTGAATGTGAGCGAGACATCGATAATGGAAGAATTCGATGTGAGCCGCGATACAGCGCGCAAGGCGCTCGATCTCCTCGAACGTGAAGGTTTCGCCCGGCGCATACGCGGGCGTGGCACCGTGCTCATGCACAAAAGCGAGGCTTCGGTCATGCGCGTGCAGGTGCTCGTCAATGAGAACTTCTTCCGCTCATCAGCCTCGATCACGCTTAGGCATAAATTCTACGGCATCATGGACGGCGTCATCGGTGCCCCGGGGGCTGCCGAGCGTTCAGTGTCGATAACGCTTGTGCGCAATGAGGATACGCTCTCGCAGAAAGTGAAGAAGATAGTAGCCGAGGGCGGCGGCGTGCTCATATTCTCAAGCTCGGGCATGGAGGATATCATACAAGCGCTCGCCTCCGAGCAGTTCCCGCACATGGTTCATGCGCCTGCCGACACGGACATGAATAGTGTGGCTACCGATGCACGGGCGAGCGTTCATAAAGCAGCGACCATCATGCTTCGTTCGCACAAGCGCATCCTTTTCCTCACCGAGGACAGTGCGTCGGCATGGGCGTGGCCGATGATAGAAGCGCTGCGGACTGCCTGTACTGAAGGAAAAGTCATATTCGATGATACCTCCGTCATAAGCTGCGGGAGCGACGGTACAGTACCCGACCGTGCGCGTGATGCGATCGCGTCGAATGCATACGACGGCGTCATCGTATCGACATCGGAACTTGCACGTGCCGTACAGCCGACCATCATGCACCGGACGCCGAAGGAGATATCGTTCCTCTCCTGCGAGGACCATCCCGACCTTGCGCGCATGACCCCCGCCGTATCCGCTATCCGCGTTCCCTATGCCGATATCGGGCGTTCGCTTGTTACCGAGCTCGCCGCGCAGATACGCTTTGGCTACCGTCCGGGCATGCGCATCATCCTGCCGGAAGAGCTCATTATCCGCGATACGCTGTGAAAGGAGATGCACGCATGAAGCACCTACTATTGGCCGTACTCGCCGCGGGGGTATTGTCGGCGGATAATATCGCGCGCGGGAAGAAGTACACGATGAGCGCGCTCCCGGCAAAGACCTGGGAGAAGAGTCTCAAGGCGATACCCGACTACGATACGATACTCACCGACGGTGAAACGGAAAGCGGCGCATTCTTCTGGGTGTCATCGAAGTGCGCGAATTTCATCGGCGTACAATTCATGGATATTGTTGTCGATCTCGGTTCGATAGAGCCGATCGGCGAGATTGCGGCGAATCACGGGGCGCGCACTGCATCCGGCGTGTTCTACCCGAGCCGTGAGGAATATTTCGTGAGCGATGACGGCGTCGTCTTCTTCAAAGCGGGCGAATACAGCAATGCCATGGATCCCGCGGGGCTTTACAATGCCGATGTTGCGAAGGGAACGTTCAGGCCGCACCGTGCTCAAGGAACGCATTACGAAGACGCTTGCCGAGGCGCATCATATCTATGCGAACTGGGAGCCCTACATGTTCCAGAAGCTCGGCTGTGTCTGCGACCGCTGCCGTGAGGAATACAAAGCGTTCACGAAGAAGAGCGAAAGCGAGATGGTGAACTGGACGGATGCCGTTACGAATAAAGAGAGCGATGAGCATAACCGCTTTTCATCATATCAGTACGCGAACATCATACGCCGCATTCAGTCGCTCACGCGCGAGGCAGGCGATGAGATGAAGCTCGACTACAAGCCGGACTTCGTCATCGCCTATGAACCGAGCTATGTGACACCGGGCCATTCCTGGGCGCGTGCGCATGACCATCAGGCGTTCTACAAGGATATCGAATCAGCGATCGCATGGTCGTATCCGAACACGGTGTATCTCACATCGTTCAGCCGCGCGGGTATCATCGGCAATACGCTCACGCCGCTCATTGCAGACTTCGCGAACATCAACCGCGTGCGACGCGAGTCGGGACATGCCGGGGGGCCTCGGATGCCGCGGACGCTTTTTATGGCGACAGAATATTTCGATGAGCAGGCGGTATTGCCGCGTGATTTCTATATGACGGCGCTCCTGTGTTTCTTTGACGGGTTGGAAGGATACGGGACATGGCAGTATCATTTCATGCAGGATGGACGGTATATCGCACTGAAGGCGAGAGCGAACGGGATCATCAGTGCGCTCGAAGATGCGGTGCTCGACGGACAGAGGACCGATGCCGCGAACGCGGTCATCGTCTCGCCTGTACCGAAGACCATCGGCGGAAAAGAAGTGACGCTGTCGATCACACGTTCGTTCCTGTACAAAGGGAACATGCTTGTTGCCGTTGCGAACGATTATCCGTATCCGATGTATCTCAATTGCATGATACAGGGCATTGCTGCGGGGAAGTATCGTCTCTATGATTCGATAGGGAAACGCGTCTACCAGAAGGATGACGGGAGCGGCTATTCGCCTGCCGAGCTTGCTGCCGGCGTTCTCATCCGCATTGACGGAAAGGAATGGGCGGCGTTCACGATACGTCCATCAGAGATCGGCGAGTTCGAGCCCATGACAAAAAGCATGACAGCGAAACAGCTGCACGATAGCTTGCCGCGATTGAACGCATTGCTTTCCGATATTCAATAATGCCCCGGCACCATTGCATGAACGCAATACTGCGATAGAATGTCGCCATGCCGGAGGTCCTATCGATGCATGCTTTTCATTTTGACCCGAAGAGCGGGTGTTTCACAGCGACTATCGGCGGTCTTCATCTTGCGCGATACTCCATCGCGGTCGCAACAGGAAGCGCTCTTGTCCGCGGCACCGATCTTCGCTGGCGCACGCAGAATAGCGGCGGCACCGCACATCATATCGGCACGGGCAAAGGCATCATCGTCTCGATCGCGGTCGCAGTGCATCATGACGGTGCTAGTGACGGCATAACGCTCAGCGGCGATGTGCAGTTCACCAAGGCGGCCTGCTGTGAACGCATCGATATCCTTCACCCGATCGGACCAGGCGTTATTGCCCCGCGGTCTCTCCTTGTTCACGGTCATGTCATGGGCGGCTGCGAGCTCGTTCGCTTCCCGATGAAGCAGGCAGGCAAGCCCTTCGAGAGCTGGCATTTCACCGCGCTGAAACTGGACGATGGCTTCGCGCTCATGGCTTTTGATCTGAAAGAAGATTTCCCCTCGCTCATTACCGGCACACCGACGGCGAAGGGCGTATCGCGACTGACCGCATCGATGCGTACCGAGGTCGATGTAAAGAAGGGTGATCGCATCGCTCTTACACCGCTTACTATTGTTTCCGGAAAAAGCGGGCATGCGCTCCTCGAACGCTACGGCGAACGCCAGTCTTCCGGAAAAAAGGATTTCTCGAAACGGCCCATCATGTGGAACAGCTGGGATTACTACCGCTGGAGCATCACGGAATCCGAGGTCATGGATAATGTCGATCTCATCGCGAACGATCCGGTGCTGTCAAAACATATCGAATACATCGTCGTCGATGACGGCTGGCAGCACGCCTACGGCGACTGGGAAGTGAACTATAAATTCCCGTCCGGTATGGATGGTCTCGCGCGGAAGATAAAGGAAAAAGGGATGAAGCCGGGGCTGTGGTTCGCGCCATTCATCGTTGAGGAACACAGCATGATAGCAGACTGGCATGCCGACATGCTCGCGACCGGCGATAAGAAATTGCCCGGTCTTCCCTTCCAGTGCATGAAACGCATGGGGTTCATTCTCGATGCCGCCGCGGAGAAGAGCAGGAAATTCCTTTCGGAACTGTTCTCCCGCTACCGCGCCATGGGCTATGAGTATTTCAAGCTCGATTTCCTCCGTCATCTGCAGAACGCGGTACATCACAACGGGGTGAAGGCGGCGAAGGGAAAGCTCATGCGCGATGCGCTCTCGCTCATCAGGGATGCCGCGGGGAAGGATGCGCATATACTCGGCTGCAATTTTCCCTTTGAGATCGGCGACGGCATCGTCAACAGCACGCGCGTGTCGTCCGATGTGGCCCCGCGCTGGCATAATGTCATGAGCAATGTGAAGTCGATGGCCGCACGCTACTGGATGAACCGCGTGCTCTGGTGGAGCGACCCGGATTTCGCTGTCTGCCGCGGCGATGATACGAGCACGGATGCGGACCTGCGCCGCATGAACCCGCTCAACGTGTTCCAGAACATGAAGGACCAGAATATCGAATGGAAGATGATGTGGGAGAATTTCGTAACGTATGATGAAGCATGCGTGCTCATGTCGCTTGCTGTGGTGACCGGCGGCGTCATAGCTCTTTCCGACAAACTTTCTCGGCTTAATGAGCGCGGGCTTGATCTCGTGCGAAGGACCGTTGCCGCTCTGGACCGCGGGCGCGGCGTGCCTATCGATCTTTTCGAGCATGTACACCCCGAGCGCTGGGTACAGATGAACGAGCACGGCAGGAGATATCTTTTCGTCAATTATGCCGATAGACCGAAAAAGTTCGCCATACGGGGAACGGATATCGATACATCGCTGCGCTACCGGGATTTCTGGACCGGCGAAGCACTGCTGTTCCCTGCGAAGGGAACGTCGAAAACGATATCCCGTCACGCATGTCTTTTCATTGAATCTTATTGAAGTTGCATGGAGCGAGGAGCGAACATGTCGACACCGGTGATAGTCCAGGCAAATCCTGCCATCGCAGAACGCGGGAATGTTCATATCTATCTGCCCGAGGGGAAAGGGCCGCATCCCTATGTGCTCGGCATTCATGGCGGCGGGTGGCAGAACGGCGACCAGTCATCGTACGCTTTCCTCTGGCCGCATCTGAAGCAGCGCGGCATTGCGCTTGTGCTCGTAAGCTACCGCCTTGCGCCAGCGCACCGCTTTCCTGCGCCATACGAGGACATGCTCGTATCGCTTGCGTGGCTCCGCAATAATAACGGACAGCACGGGCTTGATAATGAACGGTGTATGATATACGGCTCTTCTGCCGGCGGGCATTTGGCGATGCTGATCGGCGCACGCGCGACCGCTGAGAAACACGCCATGCCGAAGCTCTGCGGTGTCGTCTGCAATTGCGGCATCACCGATATGAACGCGCAGTACGATCACGAAGCGAAACGCAACGGCACCATGGTGACGACGTTCATGGGAACGACGCCGTCCGCCGATGTATCACTCTACCGCGATGCATCGCCGATAGCACATGTGCATGCCGCTATGGCGCCGGTGTGGATGGCTCACGGTTCGGGCGATACCGTGGTGCCGGTCGATCAGTCGCGCGCCATGGCGCAAGTGCTCCGCGCGAAAGGGCATTCGCCGATATATCTTGAGGCGGCGGGTCTGCCGCATACGCTCCGCGAGACGACCAATGACGGGAAGAACATCGAACCGATGGTGCTGCTGTTCGAGCATGATCTCATGCGATTTATTGAGCGTGTACTGCAGTGAGGGGACACTCACCCCTCGGCATTTATTATGTCGTGCAGGTGGGAACATATACGCCGCTCCGAAATAACCCCTAACCCCCAGCCCCTTTCCCCTTCAAAAGGGGAAAGGGGAGGCTGATAAAATACTTGGAGTGAGAAAAAATATTTTGACGGGAATAGGGGTTTAAGAAAAACATATCACGGGGCTCGTGATGCATTTCATACAAAAGCATCAGGCTGATATTCTATTTTTCGTCGCGAAGACAAACACTCACCCCTCGGCTATTATTGCGTTGCGCAGGAGAAGGCGTATATGCCGCTCCCCTCTCTCACAGGGAAGTGAGAGAGGGGAGAACATACCTGTATGCGGAAATGTATCAGGCTGAATTTTAATATTTACTGTGTTCAATACTATATGTGCAGGCGCAAGGGGTATATCGTCAACGCAGACCGGGGAGATCTCCGCTCTATAAGATCATGGAAGCGCATTATGATGCTTTCCGTGAAGAGTATAATGTCGTCTATGGTGAGCAGTATGGCTTTTTCCGCCCGGAGATAGACCGGGGAAATACAGAAGTACCGCAAATACGGTATTCCTAAATATGGATTTGCTCGAATACAATGCCAAGACAATGACTGCGAGCACGAGTATATTCTGCCGTTTTCTTGTAAATCGCGATGTGCGTGCCCTTCTTGCATGCAGAAGCACATGCTGGAAACTGGAGCATTCATAACCGAAACAATAGCGCTTGAAGTTCCACACCGTCATATAGTCTTTACCATTCCGAAGCTTATGCGTAAAAATTTCTATTGGCATAGACCGGCGCTCAATGACCTTTCACGGATGGCTTGGGATTGTATACATGCCTTCATGTGCAACACGCTTCAGCGGGACGGCTCGCGCAAATCGACATCCATGTCTCGCGCTCGCTCACGCGTCCCTGCGTACGGACGTCCGGGCGGAGTGATATCTATAGAAACCGCAGGGGAATATCAGGACCCAAACCCGCATATTCATTTGATCACGACAGACGGCATCTTTACGCCATCCGGTTCATTCTACTTCATGCCTCGATACGGGGATCTTGCTGAGAAATATCTGCGTTCTCTTTGGGAGGTGGCGATCACTAATTACGTGCTTGAAAAGGGATTTGTTACCGAGGAGACGATCGCCAAGGTTTCCGGTTATCGGCATAACGGGTTCTCTGTATACGCTCGGCGGCGTGTTGAATTCAAGAAATCCGATGAACGGAGTGTAGCTGAGTTCGAGCAATTAGCACGATATATTGTAAAGCCGCACTTTTCGCTTGAATCTATGGAGTACGTGCCGCAGACCGGGAAGGTTCTGTATCACGGAACTATGAACAAAGGAAAGCGGCGAAACTTTGAGATATTCGAAGCGAATGATTTTCTTGCTGCAGTAACATCTCATATACCGAAATATAGACAAAGGTATATCAATTATTACGGCGAGTACTCGAGCCGCGCGAGAGCGAAAGAAAAAGAGTATGACGAGATGCCAAGAGAAGGCGCGACGGTAGAGCAGCGAGAGTATAGGAAACGTTGGGCGATGCTGATCCGCAAAGTGTATGAGGTCGATCCCTTAAAATGCCCGAAGTGTGGGAAAGAGATGCAGATCGTTGAATATATCCGTGAAGGATATACGTTCCTGTATAAGCAATGGCTCGTTTCTATAGATGCTTGGCACCTTGAACCGCCGCGCGCTCCGCCGGTAAAACAGGAGGAATTGCCGTTAACATACTGCCCAATCTCGGAAGATGCACACTACGTGGACGAATTTGCCGATGCCTGAGACAAGCGGCATAGGAGAGCTGTTGTCGCAAGAAATAAAATATCGGTGAATTCGCGTGAAATGACAATGAGCGATGGGGGTGGGGCTGGGTTAGAACGGGGTAGGAGATGTGATACCGCTGAACAGGGTTGGATTTGACAGGAGAACGCCGGGTGGTATACTGCATATAAGCGGAGGAGGCGATGGCGGCTAATGAAAACTCCTATTCCTCTCTTAGTGCTGATGTCGACGTAAGCAGGTAAACGACCGGTGCTTTCATCGTGGTATACTGGGCTGTGTAAGCGTGCGCGTGTAAGGCGCTGCCTGGCGGCGTGGCCGCTACGGAGGCGGCGATGGTGGCAAATGAAAACTACTTATCCATTACGGTGAACTGCGTCTCGTATCTCCGGTTCTTACGGCTAAAAACCAGCGGCTGTTTTGATTATTGATGCGCTTGCGGACTATCTTGCATCATCATACAATGGGCAAATGATCGTGAGCGATATCGAGATATTCCGCACCGAAAGCCTGCGCGTCTACTTCACCCGGACGCGTATGAAAGCGCCCGATGGACCTGTTTCGCATGACCTCCATGAGGTCAATTATTATCTCTCCGGTGCTAACCGCTGGGAATTTCCCGATACCGGTGAAACGCTGCATGCGTCGACGAACAGTGTTGTGCTTATCGGACGCGGCGTACGTCACCGCTACGATGATTCCGACGGCGAGCGCTGTTCCATTCTCTTCGATGAGCGCTACATCGAGAACGCAATTGCCGAGGCAGCCGGGGATTTCTCGCTTGTGAAAGTGTTCGACCGACGGCATATCGATCTTGCCGGCGACGTACGACGTCACCGCATCGAAGCGGGGATACGTGCGATACTCAACGAGCCGAAGGATGACGGACGGTCGCTCACGCGTGTACGCATGGCAGTGTTCGATATTCTCATGACGCTTGCCGATGACCCTCCGCAGCATACTGTCGAAGACGAGATAGTCCGTTACATCAAAGAGAACTTTTTCCACCCGGAGCTCTCGCTCCGCGCGCTCGCCGATGAAACAGGCATGCAATACAACGCGCTCAGCAGGGCGATAAAGAGACGCACCGGCAAAACATTCATCGAACATCTTTCGGCATTGCGCATCGAGCGTGCCTGCCGCCTTCTCACGGAGACCGACATCCCGCTCACCGGCGTATCGTTCGACTGCGGCTTCGGCGACCTTTCGAATTTCTACCGTGTATTCAAGCGCCATTGCCGCATCTCACCCGGCGAATACCGCACGGAAAAACACGGCTAAATTCCGCGGCAGCTGAAATTCCGCAAAGAACAGCCGTCAAGTCATACGTATATTCATTTCATAATAAAAGCCCGCACGGAGGACAGCGATGGAACACTTGCTTATCGCGTATTCATGGAGCGTCAATAATATCGGCGATATGGCCATTACCCCGGGGCTCATCTCATCCGTAAAGCGCCTGTACCCGGGCACCCGGATCAGTCTGCTTTCGAACCTCACCGCAGGCTCGGATGATTTTCTGACGGCAAAAGCCTGGTATGCCGGCCATTATCCCGATATTGCCGTGTTCCCGAACCCGTTCGTTCCTCCTGCCGGCACCGATGCACCGTATCTATCGGCCATTGCCGCAAAGACGTGGGGAAAGGACGCCTCCGCGTACGAGCGCGGCGTACTGCCGTTCGAGCGTTCGGATGAGATCACCCATTGGATAATCGATGCCTTTGCGGATGCTGTTGAAGCTGAGCTCGGAACGTATCACGCGGACTTCTATGCATGCCTCGATACGGTCGATGCGGTGATGTACAACTCGGGCACCACGTTCAATTTCGGGCGCGGTGAACCGTTCCCGCCGAAGCCCGGTGAAGACGCTGCCGATAAGCGGAAATTCTGGGATATAACATTGGTCCGATCCATGCCGCTCGTTCTTGCTCGAAAGCACGGCATGCCCTACGCAGTGAACGGGCAATCATTCGAAGCGCTTGATCATCCCTCCGACTGCTTCTTTCGTACGCTGTTCACCGATGCACAGTTCGTCTCCGTGCGTGATCCGGATTCCGTCGATTATCTTTCCGGGAAGGGGATCGGTACCGGTAAACTGCGATTCGGCCCCGACAGCACATTCTTCTATCCAGGTGAAGATACTGCCTGGGCAAAGCGATTCCTTGCCGTACACTCGCTCGCCGATAAGGGGTTCATCTCGCTTATCATCCGTACGAGCGTGCAGGGATATATCACCGTCCAGCGTGAACAGTCGCATCTCTCGCTCCTCCGCGACTTCATCACGCAGTGGGTGACTGCGGCCGATATGCCCGTGCTGCTCTGTCCCGAGGTGCGCATCGAGATAGACGTCATGCGCAATGAGGTCTACGCGAAACTCCCGGAAGCGGTACGTGAACGCTGTGTGTTCATGGACAAGTTCTGGAGCACAGCGCAGGCAAAAGCAGTGTACCGCGCATCGCGCATTGTCGTGAGCATGGAGATGCATTCGGTGATCCTTGCCCTTGCCGCCGGCACGCCGGTACTGCATCCGCAGTTCGCGGAAGCGGGGCGCAAGGCGTCAATGCTCACTGAGCTCGGGCTCGGACGATGGCTCTTCGATATCGACCATACAACGCCCTACGCGCTTTTCCATGCTGCCATGGATATCAGCGGGTCGCTCGATGCGTGTGCGGCAGATATTGAACGCTCCCTTGCCCGACTTGCAGTGCTCGGGGAAGAGAATATACGCGCCCTTGCTGCGTCTGCGGACGAACGAAGGACCGCAGATGCTGCCGTATGTCTATCCGCTGTATAGCAATGTCAGTTCAGTGCATATACAAAACACCTCGGATTGAGTACAATGGAAAGCGATGGTATTGAGAACGATATCCCCTGCCGCGGAGTGATGGTATGATGCATGCAGCAAAATCCTTACAGTTCTTCCTGCTGATGACGCTTGGCGTATTCTCTGCGGAAGCAGCGACTGGCGTTGCAGATCCATGGACATCGAAGGCGCTTTCGCCCGTATCGCTCGAACTGAAAAAGGACATACCGCCGCTTACGCTGTGTGCCGATGGTAAAGCCGCCTGCGACATCGTCATACCGTCATCGGGGGAGAGATCGTCCTATTATAAAGAGGTAGCAGAACGTCTGAAATATTTCCTTGATAAAGCGATAGGAGCCGATGTCCCCATCATCACTGACCGGTCATTGCGCAAGGCCATCTATATCGGACCGTCGGAGCATGAATTCGTCAAAGCCGTGTATGCGAAATGCGATGCGCTCCCGCTGGAATCGCTTTCCATCGTGAGTTTTGAGAACGGCATCGTGCTCGCCGGTAGGGATGGACCTTCGCCGGTAAAGGATGCAGGAATACTAGCGCGCGATTCGCAGTATCACAGCCGCGGGACGTTCTTCGCTGTCGCCGATTTCCTTGAGCGCATGCTGGGTTTCCGTTTCTATTTTCCCGGCGATATGGGCATGCATATCCCCGATCTCACCGGGGCAACAGTGATCGTTCCCGCAGTAGCGTATAACGATCGTCCGGTCTTTGCACTGAGGAAATCGTCATACCCCGGGTATGAGACGCTCGATGCGCCGCTCCTGAAGGTGGACGCGAAAAGACGGGTGCTCTGGGACAGGATGCTCCGCTCAGGCGACGTGCTCTATGAGAATTTCGGACATACCGATGTGTATTGGCATGAATTCTATGCGAACGAACATCCGGAATACTTCGCTCTCCGCGATGACGGCACGCGGGCAACGGGCGATCGCGGCACGCATTCCTCGCAGCGCTGTTATGCGAGCGAGGAGGGCCTCAGGGAACATGTGCGGCAGATAGAGCGTTCGCTTGCCGGCGAAAGTAATGCGCGGCTTTTCAACGCCTCCTGGTATGCCCCCAACGGGAAATATATTTACTGGTGGCCGAATGACGGCTATAAAGGATGCGCCTGCGACGGATGTATGAAACGCACCGACTTGAACGCGCCGCCGTATGCGATCTATTCGAAGATAATATGGGATTACGCACTGCGCCTCTCTCGCGCTGTTGCAGCGAAGTGGCCGGATAAGGTGCTCAAGGTGCCCATTTATCCGTACTATGGCGCCATCCCCGAGGGCGTGGTCGTACCCGAGAACATTGCGCTTAATATCGTGAAGTTCGGCACCGGGCGGGCGCCTGCCGCCTACCTCAAGGAACCCGATTATTGGAATGATGCCGTTGAAGAGATAGATGCGCTCAACAAACGCTCGAAGCAGAAATTATGGATATGGGTGCATTACCCGCACAGCCCGCGCATCAGGGACTCGGTAATGATACCGTATCCAGTACCGCATTATATGCAGAAGTTCATGATGCTTAACCGCGAGAAGATATCCGGGCTCTATCTCAACGGACACTCCATGTCTTCCTACGCGTTCGACGGGCTTATGGTCTATCTCTGGCAAAAGCTCCTCTGGAATCCCGACATCGATGTCGATGCGCTTGTCGATGAATTCTCGCTCCTCTGGGGACCGGCTGCCGGCGAGATGAAGGAATTCCACAAGCTCCTTATCGACCGCTGGGAGAACGTGAAGTGGGAGAACATACCGGCACCCAAAGAATTCAATTTCAATATGCCGCGCTCCGTCGTCTGGGAACGCACCTATACGAAGGACGTGCGTGCGCGTCTTCTCTCGCTCCTCGATGCGGCGCTGGCGAAGACGAAAGCGGGTACGATATATGCCGCGCGTGCGGAGTACATGAAGAAAGGATATGAGCCGTTCTTTGAGCAGGGCGTGCGCCATGACGCGAATGTCGTGTTCAGCACGGACTGTCCGCGTTCTACGCCGGTCATCGACGGCGACCTCGGCGAATGGAATGAACCGATATCGCTCGTTGATAATCGCACCGGAAAGGCGGCCGATGAACGTACGCTCATCTACACCGCCCATGATGATGCGGCGCTCTATATCGCCGGGAGCGCGTTCCAGAAGACGCCGTTCAAGACGATCGTACCGGGCGCGCGCGATGCATCGCTCTGGAACAATGATTCCATCGAGATATTCATTTCAGCCGATCGCGAGGGTATCAAGGAGGCGGGCATGTCGGTCACCGCGCAGTATCATCATCTTGTCATCGACACGTCTGGTGCGGTGTACGATGCCTATCGCGGCATATCGCAGAAAAGCGAGGATAAAAAGGTCGATATCGAGCATGAGCTGAGAACGAAACGTTCGGACGGCAGATTCGACTTTGAGATGCGCATACCGTTCACATCGCTCGGGGCCATCACACCGTCGGCGGGCACCGAATGGGCCGTGAATTTCTACCGCACCAGGATCGGCGACAGGCCCGAGGAGAGCCGTGCATACGGCTGGTCGGCGACACTCAGCGGTTTCCATCAGCCGGAGAAATTCGGCATCCTTTCCTTCCCGAAGCGAAAGCTCTGGGAAAAACAATTCACTGCGGCCGCGGATACCTTCGTCGTTGAAAGCACGCCGGCGAACGCGGAGGTCCGCATCGATAACCGTGACGGGAGATGTTTTATCCATGTGACAACATCACCGGGCACCGTGCAGAAGGAATTCAAGATCGTACTTAAGGACATACCCGACCGCGCCGCGGAGGGTCACGCCGTCGTCGAATGGAAGTATGAATGCCAGGGCAGCGGGCTCAAGCGAATACGCTCCTACGGAGCCGACACGAAGGCGAAGCTCACCCTTGAGAATATCACCAGGGAATTCGGCGCGAATGACGGCGGCGTACCCATCACCGTGCGGCACGAGTTCACGAAGGATAAAAAAACGCTGCGAGCGGTGACATATTTCGCCGTCGGTATGCTCCCGCTTGCCGGTGCAGATTTCACGCTCATCGTCGACCATGTCAGGGCGTACGATGCGAAGTCGGCGGGAGCGACGGACAGATGATCGCCGGTACGGGCTCATCTGCGCGCACATGAGCCCCAAAAACAGTATGAATTTATACGTCATTCGGTCATAGTCGATCATCTATCCATACATACCTTTCATGATGAGAGGTAGAACATGGACACAATGAGCGTAGTGCGGAAGAACATCGGCTGGTTCAGGGATTCCGGCATCATGCACCCCGCCGACGGATACTGGGGTGTCGCTGAACGCATCATCACCGGTCTTTCCCCGGATGCTCGCGCGCAGGTGAACCGCTCCTTCCCGTTCCAGACGGAGCTCGGCGGCGGCGTTACCGTGCTCGAGCATCGCCGGCCCGACTGCAATTTCGAAACGGCATATGCCTTATCGCTCGCCTCGCGTTATCTTGGCGATCAAAGCCTCTCATCGGCCGCACATGCCATAGTGGATTTCTGCACGAAACGCAGCGGTCTTCGCTGCACCGATGATATCCCGCAGAAAGATCTCTGGGAATTCTATCAGCCGGTCAGAAAACCGACGTTCTATATCGACGACAATTCATGGGTCATCACCTTCCTGCTGCTCCTCGGCCGCACAGTGCCGGCGTATCGGGAGATGGGAATAGCCGCAGCGCGAAAGCTCCTGCTGCTGCTGGGGCCTTATACCGAATTCCTCCGCACGAACGGCGTACGCCTATTCCCGGATTCCGGAAAGATACTATCAGGATTGAGCACGAACCCGCACTGGATGGGACTTGTCACGATGGCATTTGCGCATGCGGCGGCGGTCGATCCGCAGACCGATTATGCCGGTTTTGTCGAGACCTATTATGAACGATACGCGCTCGCCGGTCCGCCGAAGGATGACCGCTATGCGGGTCTCTCGCGCCGCGGGCTCCCGTGGTCGCTTTCGGAATATGCCTATCTCACGCTCACCGCGTCGATATGCGCAAAGCATTTCAAGAGCGACCGCATACGTTCAGTTGCACGGACAGCGGCGGATATTCTCATCGGCGCGCAGCAGGAGGCAGGGAACTTTCCCGCGGAACACGGCGAATCGCCCGCCGGTGAACATCTTGTCGATCTTATCTATACGCAGAACTGGGCCACACTCGGGCTCTTGCACGCGGCGATACTGTTCAACGATGACCGGTATAAAACCGCGGCAGAGAAGTCGCTTGAACTCCTTGCGAGGATACAGGATACAAGCACTTCAAAACATTTCAACGGATGCTGGCGCGGGATGTACGACATTCAGAAAAGAACATGGGGTGGCGGCGACCACTATGAAGGGGGTGCGGGCAGTATATACTCGGGATGGACGAATGCACCGATCATGCTGGCCTTCCTTTTTTCGGTGACAGGGGAAACATTGTTCTCTGAATAGAAATACGGCGAATGGTCTGGGTATTCCAGCCGTCGCGGAGAGGCTATGGATACACGTATGGACGGAAGTTGGGTTTTTTTCCCATTTGCCGGGAGCGTTATTGCAGTGTATCATACTGTTTGACAGGATGGGAAAGGAGAGTACGCATGTTCACACTATCAGCAGGCACACAAAGAACGCTTAGTCTCGTTGCCGTCATTCTTTGCTGCTCTCTGTCCGTTGAGGCATCAAAAACTTATTGGCAGAATAATTTCGAAAATGAGGGATCGCTGAACTCTTTCGCCTACGGCCCCGCGTACGCAAGCGCCAACTGCGCCGGTGAGATTACCGCCGAAAAAAATTCGGCGACCCCGGAATATCGATCATCTATAAAGGCCTGTCTTCCGTAAATTATTTCGAAGGGAAAAAGGCGCTCCGCCTGTCGTTCCGGAACAACGGCGCATCCACATTCGTCTATTTTTACGAGCGCTTCCCCGCCGACATGGCGATTGAGCCTGGTATGAAGTTCGGCGGTTTCCTCAGGCGTTCCGGTAATGAAAAAATGCTGGTAAAAATAGCACCGCGCCTGCGCGCGAAACTCCTCGCAAGCGATACGACAAAAGAATTCGAACTTCGGCCCGGCGGCTACGCGGTATTCGGCGGTCTCGCAAAGCAGTCAAAAGAGGACTGGTATGCCATCAGCGTCTCGCTGTATGGCGAAGCGCTGAAGTCATGCCGGGAAATGAAATGCGACCCCGACACCGCCGTTGTGACGGGATATGCCGTGCTTGTCAATGATCCGCCTTCCGGAGAGACGGTTGATCTTTTTATCGATGATCTCAGCTTGTACAACAACATGGCGGAAAGCGGCCGCGGCGAGAAAAATATCGCGTTCGGTCGTTCGTACACATGGAACATCGCACCTGACGCGTTCAAGGACGGCTATCAGGGAAATCCGATGTGCCGCGATGCGAACGACGCGGTACAGCTCACCGACGGAGAGCTCGCCGAGCGGTGCTGGTGGGACCCGCGTACCGTCGGCTGGTGGCAGGAGGCACGCTATGTCAATATCTCCATCGATCTCGACGGGAACATGCCGGTTGACACGGTCGCCGTGCATCTCTCGAGCGAGGCATCGGGAATACGTGTGCCCGCCTTATGCAGGGTGTTCATCGGCAACACAACAAATGAATTCCGTCTCATCGGTGAACTCAACAAGGCACAGGCATTATCCCAGTGGCGCATGCGCGACAGCATCGGCATGCAGGACAATAACCCTCACGGCTGGATCACGCTCAGCGGTCTTCGCGGCAAAGGCAGATTCCTCACCGTATCACTTATCGCATCCACGTTATATCTTGATGAGATCTGCGTGTACGCGGGGACGAACGGCATATCCGCCGCGGACCAAAGGATCGCATACACATCACCGGATATCACCCCGTTCTACCGGCAGCCGCGTGCATACATCGCCCGCGAAGTGCTGACCCCTCTCGTATTGAACGAGGAGAAGAAAGGCGGGCAGCATCTGCTCTTCTATCTTCCGGAGGGTATAGCGATCGTTGCCCCGTACGCACGGACGAACGATGCGATAGTCGAGAACGGCCGTCGCATCACTCCGGTCGAAGTGAAGAATGCGGAGGAAGTGTTTCTCGTGTCGACATCTGCTCCCGGGACCGTTTCCGATATCCGCATCGTCGGCGGCGCATCATCTTTGCGCGCAGGCACCGAACAGCGGCTTATTGTTGAAACGATATCGATACCCGCTGTTGAACCGTTCAAAGACCTTTTACTGTCATCATCATTCGTCGATTTTGCTTTCTGGCAGCGATGGCCCGATGTCGTCAATAATTACCGGCGCATCGGATTGAATCTTTTCACCCCATTATCCGGCAATGACTACTATTACCGTCTCTGGAAAAGAACCGACCTTGCGGTGACGAACATGCTTGACGCTGCCCGGAATGCCGGGCTTGTCGTGGGCGGCAATTACAGCCCGTACTGCAACGTGCAGATAAACACGGTAAAGAACGGGCGCAAGGCATTGTATCTGGCGAACGGAAAGCCGAGCGCGGTAGGATGTCCGCGCGTATACCGCGACGAATACCTTGCGGATGCGGAGAACCAGGACCTCAACAGTGTCCGTGTCGCTGCAGAAGCAAAGCTTGACTTTCTCTTCCTCGATTCCGAACCCAGCTGGGGCGGCGATATCTGTTCATGCTCGGTATGCGAAGCGGCATGGAAAACATACTGCGGACAAAGGAACATCACCTTTCGGGCATCAACTGAATTACCATCCGCTGATGATGCTGCCAAAGCAGCCTATCAGGGTTTCTGGGATGAGTTCTATGTATCGCTTTGGGCACGCTTCAAGTCGCAAGCCCCCGCGACACGGCTCGGATGGTACGGTGTTGCCCCCGGCGGCAAACCGGATTTCGGGAACAGGACGCCGTTCATGCCGCTCTCCCGCTCGAATATTGCCGCGTTCGCCAATCCGACGCTGTATCATATCCCGACCGATGCGCTCGGACAGGAATTGCGGAAGATATACAAAGCGATGCCGGAAGGCATTCCAATGATCCCCTGGATGACATGCGGCGGCGGAACGGTAACGTTCGAACGCACCCCTGAGGATCTGAGGAATCGACTTGCTGTCGCATTCCTCTCCGGAGCGCGCGGGGTGATATTCTGGAGCGCACGCGGTGTGGATGCGCGTGAATATCAGGTGATGAACGAGGTCATTCGGTCGCTGCGCCCGTATGAGGATATTTTGACCGATGGGATACTTCGTGAGGGAACAAATGTGATCGCACCTGATGGGGTAGAAACAGCGTTGTGGACGCGCGGCAAAAGAATGCTCATGCTCATCGCACGTTATACGGAGGGAAACTCTGCCGCGAGCATCTCATCACCCCTCTTTGCCGGTGCACATGCGCAGACGATGATCGGAACACCGGTCCCGATCGAAAGCGGGGGCATGACGATACACTTCAGCGGCAGTGAAAAAGATTCCGTACAGCTGTTTTTCATCGCCAGGGAGTGATGCGGCAAGGAGCAGTAAGCACTCATTTCACCGCATGCCTCCTGCGATACTCCCGCGGCGACATCCCCGTATGCCGTTTGAACTGACGATTGAAGAGCCCAATATCGCTGAAGCCGGATTCATAGGCGGCATGACCGATGGGCATATCCGTACGTGTGAGGAGTTCGCGGCTTTTCTCGAGCCGGACATGGAGCAGATGTTCCCGTATGGAAAGCCCTGTCGCCTTCTTGAACCGCGCGGCGAGCGAGCGTTTCGGCAATCCGGACGCTGCGGCAAGCGCCTGCATGACATTGCGCTCGGCCCTGTGTTCCTCGATGAACACAATCGCCTGTTTGACCGCGACATCATCAATAGTACACAATCGCCCGGTAATGTCCGTCGGCGATGCGTTCGCCCTGTCAATGAGGAGCAGGAGTTTTCCGACATCAAGGCGTATCACCGAAGCGGCATGCTTCGCACGGCAGCTGAATTCCGCGTGCAGGGAATTGAAGAGCGGAAGGAACAATGTCTTTGCATCCGGGATAGAGATGCGGCTGCAGGACCCGAGCAGCTGCGCGATGCGGGAGGGTGTTATCCCGATACGCAATGACGCGATAAGGTCGGGATACACCGCAATGCTTATCTGCCGATGCGTGATGCCGCGGTCGCTCACGAATGAATGAACATCGGCGGGCGGCGTAACGATGATATCGTTGGATGTGAATCGGCCGCCGCCGAGACCGGTGCAATACCTGCCGCTCCCGGCGACGATATAGGTGAACTCAAAGAAATCATGCGAATGCGCATCGATACGTACGCTCTTTTCAGACGCATACGCGAAGAATGGAAGGTCGCGATGACGATGCGAGATCATGTTCGTTCCTTCGATCCTGAGCGGAGAAAATACCGCGCGAAGAGCGGCGCATACTATGATGTCTTTGTTATCATCCGCTTCATGACAATGCCGTTACGATCGATAGGGATCGCACTTTCCAGCGTACTATACCAGCTTCGTTCGAATTCGCAACCGAGAGGATCGATGATGCGGCGCCTTACGGAATATGCCAGTCCTGCGGGCTCACCGCTACCGGTAATCCCAGCCGTGCTGAATCGAGCGTCTTCAGTATCATCTGATTGACGGCGACCGCGCTTTCCACATCGCAGGGATTCTCGCCCTTGCCTTCCACGTGGGTGAGGAAGCGGTCGAGATGATCGTAATGACCTTTGATCACATTGAGCCATTTTCGCGGACCGCCCGCCGCTCTCTTCTGCTCTTCCGCGGACGCACGATAATATCCGCCAATGCCTTCACCGCCCCATTCGCTCCCTTCCGCGTAGGGGAAGAACTTCTGTACTGCTTCATCGGCCATGCCTATCTGGCGCACCTCGATGTGCTGCTCCATCGCCACCGTGATGAAATTCTTCGATGCCTCGAAAAGCTCCTTGGGGTAATCGAAATTGCCGACCATGGTATGCTTCATCGTGGTGAGCGACCCGTCCTGGAAGCGCACGAGTATCGTGAAATTCCCGCGCGGTGAGCCTTCCGCATATACGCGCACCGGCTTCGAGTCGTTCAGCCAGAGCGCAATGTCCATGAAATGCACCATCTCGGCATGCAGTATCCCCTCTTCGTCGCGGAACACCCACGGCTTCCAGCTCCTGCTGTCGTCGTTCACGCGCATGAGGAGCTGCATCGCATGTTCTTCGGGGATGAGCTCGCGTTCCGCCCGGCGGCTTACCGACGGCGCGGCGCCTTCCGGTGTCCGCTTTGCTTTATCGATGAGACGCTTGAACTCGAGCATGGCGGGGCTTGACCGGCGATTATGCCCGACACAGACGGGGCGCTTTGTCTTCCGAACGGCATCGATGATGCGGTGCATATCGGCGCGGCTGGGCGCGAGCGGTTTTTCCGTGTACACCGCTTTCCCCTTCTCGAGCGCCGGAACGATGAAATCGCCGCGGAGATTGGTGTGCGTGCAGAGAATGCAGATATCGATATCGTCGGCATCGACTATTTTCCGCCAGTCCGTTTCCGAACGCTCGGCGCCGAATTCCTTTCTGCAGAAGTCCGCCGTGTCAGCGTCCACATCGCAGACAGCGGCGAGCTGCATTCGCGGGTTCTTCTTTGCGCTGGGAAGATGTGCCCCCTGCGCGAGCGCTCCGCAGCCGACCACGGCAACGCGATGTATTTTCTGTGATGCCATATCCTCTCTCCTTTGGCTGTTCCTATTGATCACATTGTCGCGGAAAGGGGCTGGAAATCGTTATTCATACGCCAAGCCTTTCTTCCCGTGCAGGCATCCTGTCCGTATCACGCCGTCTTTGCGTGAAAATAATTCCGGCAGGCGCTTCGCATCGACGGCGCTCGTATGCGGAATGAACTGGAAGGCGTTCGACTCCACGCCCTTGACCGTACTGATGCGGGCGGCAAACCCGGCGCTTGCGATGAGCGATAACCCCGGGTTCGTGAGGTCCTGCACCGCATACGGGAGTTTTTTCGATCCGGCCATCGCGGCATAGATGAGCGCCGATGAAAGACCTTTGCACACCTTAAGCGCAAAGCCGCTCCATCCCTGTTCGAGCGCACAATTCATCGTTTCAATATCGAGCATGCCTTCGTCGACGAGGACGGGTTTTATCTTCGCGAGCGGCCGCATGTCATGCGCTGCTTTCGCTATATCGCGCGATGTCGGTTGTTCGATGTAGAGAAGCGCCGCGAACGCACGCGCATTCTTTTCTTTGAGCTTCTTTGCGTACTCGATATCGAATGCAGGGGTGTCGCACATCTCGTTCTGATCGATGGTGAGATAGTACTCATTGATACCGAGCCGTGCCGTCGTTCTCTCTATGCATTCGGCGACGGCAAGCGTACGCGCAACATCCTCTTCCACCGCTTTCCCTTTGAGCTTTACCTTGAAGCAGAAAAGCCGGTCCTGTTCTATCCATTCTTCGAGAGAAACGGGATAGCCGTCCGAAGGATCATCCTTCGTGACTTCGCTCCGGTAGAGCTTATCAACGCCGCCGACGAGATGGAACACCGGAAGTGACGGAAGATAATCCCTCTTCAGAAAATCGGCGATGTATCGTCCGCGGAGCGGTGCGCCGAGATACCGGGAAAGGTCATCGTCCATGGCGTCCTTGCCGTAGAGATCGTACGACGATACGCCGGCGGCAAGACCCATTGCATCATGCATCGCCATATCGATCGGCGAGGAGCAGACGAGAGCAGCGAGGAACGGGAATGCCTCTTTCAGCGAATGCTCGGCAGTCATCTCAGTACAGAGCTGCTTGAGATGCGGTTTGCTTTCCATGTACATATCAACGGGATGTCCGTAACCGACATAGCCCTTGATATAGGAGAGATACTTCCTGCACATGTCGCGCATGGCTGCGTCTTTCAACTCGTGCGGTATGCTGAGTACGGGGAAGGCCCAGAGATCGGAAAGGAGTATCTGCCCGCGCCCCGTCGCACGCTTTCCGGCCTTGTTCTCGACAGTGATGCTCGCGGTCGCTTTCGTTACCGCAGTGACTACGCCCCCGCCGAACATGAGCGGCGTGCGGAGTTTCTCGTCGGTGAACTCGATCGATGCATCTTTGACTGTGATATAGTTGGGCTTCATAAACGCACCCCTATCCCCCAGCCCCTTTCCACCCGTGGCGGCTTTGCCGCCAGCTGCGCCAAAGGCGCACGTCTGAGAGGAGAAAGGGGAGCGCTTGTTGCCGAGGAGAAAATATTTTGCGGAATGAATAAATAATTTTTGAATTCAGTTGCATTCAATTTTACTCCCTTTCCCCTTATAAAGGGAAAAGGGTCGGGGATAGGGGTTGTTCCTTGTTCCTTCATACATACATCTTCTTCGCCGCTGCGGCGTATTCCTTCTCGAATTGAGCACCGGAGTATCCGGGATCGTTCTCCGGAATGTCGGTGAGCGCAACTTCTTTGCCGCCGTTCTCCCGCGAAATGCGAGCGGCAAGCATTATCTTCACTGACTCGGTGATGACCGGCATCGGCGAGAGGACGTTCTTTTTCGTCTTCATGGAATCGATAATGCGCGTAAGGAGCGCGGCATATAACTTCGACGTATCGACACGGAAATGATGCGTTGTCTTTGTCGTCTGCACCACGACATCGAAGGGCTGCCAGGTGCCGCTGAACGTATTATACGCGGCCGTTACCCCGCTCGAAAATCGGATGAAGAACGTTTCGCACACCTTCCCCTCGGATGTCGAGCGCCCGACGAATTTGGCCGATACTGCGCCCGTACCGAGCATGCCGCCGAACGCTTCCACGATGTGCACCGCGTAATTGAATTCATCAACGCCGGATGTGCCGAACACATTGAGCACCTTTCCTTTGTCGGCTTCGCTTTTCCCCGCGAACTCGACGACTTCATCGCAGTACCGCGCTGACGATGAGCCGAGTATCACGGCACCTTCTTTCTCAAGCGCTTCTATCTTCCGGCAGTCCGCCAGATTTCCCACGATGGGCTTGTCGATGAATACCGGCTTCCCTTTTTTGATGACGGGGAGCGCATGGACAAGGTGTTTGTCCCAGTTGCAGTCATGTATGAATACGATATCGCATGCGTCAGCGAGTTCTTCCATGGAAGTGCAGCGCTTCTCAAGGCCGTTCTTTTTGACGAAGCCGTCCACTTCATCATCACCGCGGAAACCGTCGTTGAAGATGGCGACGTAGCGTGCGTCATCGCCTTTCGCGAGATACTCCGCGAACGCCTTGGGGTGCGAGGTGTCTATGTTGCATGCTCCGATGCGTATCATGTCGTGCTCCTGTGACTGAGATATGACAATAATATAGGCACAATGACGGTATTGAACATACCGGGAATTGACTAATTCTTACAGCGGATTGACCAGTCCAAAATACGCACCCGCTTGTCCGGATAGCCGGCGCCATGATCACTGCCCCGCGAGGATATCCTTCATTATGGTGCCCGTGCCGGTCGGCATGGCGACGGAAAGCAGATACGCGGCGGTCGCAGTGACATCGGTCTGATCATGCGGCGTATCGCTCACGATCCCGCGGCGTATATCCGGTCCTGCGGCGATGCAGAGGATATGGCGGCATCCTTCGCAGGTACAGGAGTGGCTCACGTACCCGTTCTTGACCCCGTCGAGGTGTCTGCCATGGTCATTCACGATGAAGAGCGTCGTTGTGTCACGAAGCACGCTATCCTTCTGCACTATACCCCAGATATGCACGGCATAGCGGTCGATCATCATTATAGCAGCGAGATAGTCTTCCCACTTGTTCTTGTGGCCGTAAGCATCAGGGTCCTTGAAATTGACGATCATGGCTGCCGGGCGATGATTCGTGAGCACGAAGCAGCTGTTGCTGAATGTGATCGCATCTTCGCGATACCCGCCGCCGCCGGCACCGTCCTTCCCGCAGTCGATCGCCGGGTTGAACGTATCCCATCCAGGAGCTGTGGTTCCAGAAAGCACATGAAGCTTGTCTTTGCTCGTGATCACCCATGCTGCTGTTCTCGGTAACGCATACTGCTTTCTAAGGTAATGGAATATGCCGGGATTCGCGGGGAGCTCTTTACCGCCATTATTGATGACCTGATCTGTCCCGGTGCAGAGCGCGGTATGACCTGCGGTCGTTTCCGTGTAGCCGGTATTGCTGCATGCGGTGAGCACCGCACCCTTCGGGGCTATCTGTGATGCGATCAGCGGTATGTATTTTTTCTCCGGCTCGCCCCACGTCTCCGTCCAGCGTGCACCGTCCATGACGAGAATGACGATGTGTTTTGTTCTCAGCGCACCGAATATCGGCAGCGTGAAGATGAGCACGGTAAAAAGAAAACGCAACAGCATAGATACTCCTTATCCATACTATACATCATGTGTGCCGATTTTACAGATACATGCCGGTGCGGGCAGGACCGAAAGGCAGCCCTTACGCGGATCGACTGCCGTATTTCATAACACATTCGATGAGAAAGCGATAATCGCTGAACGATACCGTCGGCGGCACCGAGTGATCGATATGATAGATATATCCGCCGCCAACCGCAGCTGTCGTCACTTTCGTTCGGACTTCCTCTTCGATGGCCGCGTGGTCGCCTGCTGCGACAATGTCGGCATCGATATTACCGAAGAACGTTATGTCACCGCCGTATGCGGCTTTGAATTTGCGTACATCATTGCCTGCGCGCGCTTCGAGCGGCTGTATCACATCGAATCCGGTCTCGATGAGGAGCGGGATGAATTCACGGACATCACCGTCGCAGTGGAGTATCATCGCAAGGCCGTGCTCATCGCAGAATGCGCGGAAGCGGCGGTGTACGGGCTGAACAATACTGCGGTAGACAGCGGGCGAGAAAAGCATGCCGTTCTTGAAGCAGAGATCGGAATAGAACCAGAGCGCATCCGCGTGCGGCTTTTCTATCCGCATGATGTCGCTGAGCACAGCGAGCATAAGGTCGGCATACTCGTGCATGATACGTGCGGCGGCTTCCGGTTCGCACATGAGCGCAGTAAGCCCTTCTTCGAATCCAAGCAGATATTCGATGAACACCCATGCCGGATCGCGAGGGACAAGCGCCACAAAGTCGCCGCGTGTGACTGCGGCAGTAAAGTCGCTTGTGAGCGCATTGCCGAGTCGTTTCGCGTGATCGACCACTATGTGCTTTCTGATGATGCTCCAGTCGGCGATCGACTTCATCGGATGCGTAAGCGTGACCGGTGTCGACGATGAATTCTTCCATGCTTGTATCGTCCTTCCGCAGCTGTCGGTATATATCCTATGCTCGTTATTCTCTTCAATGGTCGTTTCAGGGAAGCCGAAGCCGCAGTCGAAATAGATGTGTTTGATGCGGTCAAGCCCGAGCAGCGCCCGCACATCGGATCCCGGGGCAAGACCTTCGTGCTCCCAGCGTGCTATCGTCTCAGGCCAGTATGATGTGTCTACCATCGGAATTCGATCTATCGGTGTGCGGTGTATCGCTCCGAGTATACGTTCACGGGATGTCATGTACTGCTCCTTGCGTGCGAAACAACTACCGCAGCGAGATGATCCCGTCCGTCCTGCTCCGTATCGCCGCCTGCGCAAGCGCACTCGCGGTAAGCGCGTCCGCCGCCGTTGCCGCGCCATCCGGTTTTTTCCCGTCAACGATGCACCGTGCGAAATGTTCGAGACAGGCGCGCCATCCCTTGTCCACCATATAATTCCAATTCGGTGCACGGTCCATGAACGCTTTCGCTTCAGCGAGATCATGCTCGTTCATACTGCCGCCGGCTATTTTCTCGCGCAATTCCCATGCCATGCGGCGTATCGCGCGGAGCGCATCCGCCCCCTCTGCGGCAAGCAGGAATTTGTGCATATACTCTTTCAACGGGTGCGTATGCCCCGCGAAGGTGTAGCGATGGTCGGTATCGGAAAATCCGTACGCGGTGAGTTCGGAAAAATCCTCGATGAATACCCCGCCCTTATCCGCGATGATCTCCAGATGCTCCTTTGGCATATCCATGGTCGCGTAGCCGCTGTTCATTATCGTCGCAACGGCACCATTGGCGAATGTGAGCGTGTATATTTCATCGTCCGCACGCGCGGTCGCTGTGTATAGTGATACCACATTGCTACCGGTGAACCACCGCAGGATATCGAACACATGGCATACTTCGTGGATGACGCGGACACCCGGGGGATTGTTCTTTCCCCATGACCAGTATTCATCCGAGATGCGGTAGTAGATGTTTTTCGCCCCGCCGTGCGCATCGATGAGATTTTTTGCCTGCAGATATGCGGGCGCGAAGCGACGGTTGAAACCGACAACGACATGCCTGCCGGTCTCGCGCTCAGCTGCGACCACCTCGGCGCATCGCTCCGGTGATTCTGCGAGCGGTTTTTCCACATAGACGTGTTTTCCCGCGCGCAGTGCCTCTATCGTGAGCGGGACCTGCGCATCCTCTTTTGATGCGATGACGACGGCATCGATCTCCTTATCTTCGAGTATGCGCTTGTGCTCCGTGACAGCGTTCTCGACAGCGTATGTCTTCTGCATCGCCTCGACGACATCCCTGCGCAGGTCGCATATCGTTTTGAGACGTATGTTCGGCGCGCGGGTGAGATTGGGCAGATGCTGCGACTGCGCTATGCCGCCGGTGCCGATGAGACCGAATGTTGCTTTTTTCATGGCATGTTCTCCGATGTTCCATTTATTTCCGTATTTCGATAAGCGGGTCCCATTCGGTCGCATCGCTCGCATTATTCTTTCCGCAGTGTACTGTAAAGTTGATGATGTCCCCGGGTGACACGTCGCATGCTATGTCATGCTTGACCGGGGTGCCGACGGGGACCTGCTCTGTCCAGATGACGGTGTCGTTCTTCAGTATGGAACAGATCACTCCGTCGCTGCCCTTGCCGCTTCCTGCTATCGCCGCTGTCCCGGTGATGCGAAGACGCGCGGCAGCGTCCGCCATATATGAGCGTACCGCATCGAGCGTACTCCCGGGGTGCATCACGGTCGCATAGATAACGCAGTAGGGCTCGGGGCCTTCCCACATCTTTTTCGCGGCGGTATAGGTCATGTCGGAAGACCCGCTGGCTCCGCGGTATCGATAATGCCAGCCGCCTTTGCCCTGCTCGGCGCTGAACGCGGATGATGCGCTTCGGCGTATGGAGCGGGTCACCGAAACACCCTGAATATCCGAAATATCGGTCGATCCGCTGACGAATGATGATCCGAATTCGCCCATACTCGTGACGGTATTCGCATCAAATCGAACAGAGCGCACACGGTCAAGCCAGACCACCGACCGAGTATCGATGCCGCGGCTTTCACCTCTCGGCCAGAGGTCGGCATGCGTGTCCCGGAAATGATTGCCCCGTACCGATATGTCGCTCGCGGATGTGATGAGCAGATTCACGCCAAGGCATCGCTCTATCGTATTCCCTTCTATTGTGATAGCGCTCTGCGTCCCGGCGGCGGCGTATGAGGATTGTCCGTATGCGGTTATGCTGATAATACCTGCTTGGAATGACCCGGGGGTAGCCTTTTCATACCCGCAGTTGCGTATGGTATTATTGCGTATCATCACATTGTGCGATCTTCCGGATTCGAGGTAACCGGTTATCTCAGGGCTTAAGACAATAGCCGCCATTGAGGAACCATCGATGGTATTGTTCTCAATAACACCCTCGGATGCCTTGATGAGCATGCCGCGTGCGCGGTGATCCTTTATCGTATTGCCCCGTATGGTGAAATGATCACCATTGAGCGCCGGCACATCGAGGAGATCGCCTGCTGTTACCGTAATGTCACGGTCGAAGGTCAGCGTGTAGAACGTTTTCATTTGACCGCGCGTGTAGGGGACAATATAATTCGGCAATTTATCGATGGCCCCCTGCAGTGTCGTGCATTCATCGGCGCTCATCGGCGTAACACCGGTGACCTTCAGGCGCGCGTATTCAGTGCCGTCGCTCCCGCGCATGAATGCAACGGTGCTGTCCGCGGTGAACGGATAGGGCTCCCGCTGCGCTGCGACTACGGCCGTTCGCCCTCCCCCGGACATGATGAGTGAGTAATACCCGTGCAGTGCGATGCCGTCATCGCCGATACCTTCGATACGACAGTTCTCTATATGCGGTCCCGGCGAGGTGTTGAACACATGTATGCCGTCCCTGCATATCGATTTGAGCCGCGATTCCTGTGCGCCGGGGGGTGTAGGTCCATAGGTGACACGGCAGTTGCGGTAGCTGTTGCCGCCGCCCTGATGATCGAGCACGGCGAAGTTGTGGGTGTTGAAGATGGTGACAGAATCGAGCGTGCAGCCGCGCGAGCCTTTGAGGCTGAACCCATGGCCGCCTTTTGTCCTCAGCCTGAACGCAATGAGGTCACCGGGTGCTATGCCGCTCAAGCTTGACCAGTTGACCTTTGTGCCGCGCCATACGCCGCTCTTCGGTCCGGTGAACGTCACCACTATGCCGTGCGTCGGCATATTCGTTTTCCACAGCCGCGTCTCTTTGTCATACACCTGTATATCAGCGTGGATGTCCCCGCCCTGCGGAACGGGGTACCCTGCATGCACGGCGTACTCGAACCACGCCCCTGCGGGATCGATATTGATCACCGTTCCCTGAGAGAAATTCAGCGGATCGCAATCGATGGTAAGTCCCCGTATCGTGACATTGCTGCAGTCTATCATCTGAACGATGTCCGTAGAATCCAAAGCGATGATGGTCACGCCGTCGGCATTGACCGTGAAGTTCGAAACAGCGATGATCGACAGATGCGCTGTCGGGGACGACGCCATGCGGTATACGCCCTTCGGGATGGTCACTTCCTTCTTGCCGGCAGCATAGGCATCACGTATGAGATCGTTCACGTTCATCACCCCTTCACCGGCGAGAAATGCCGCAGCCGTACAGAGCACCATGAGGGTACGGTGCATCATAACGTATATTCCCGTGCATCGATCGCCACCGGTTTTCCCGACGCTATCGACTCGTTCACTTTATAGCTTATCACCGCAGCGCGCGCCGCTTTTATCGGTCCGTTGGGCGCTTGTGTGTCATTCAGTATCGCATCAGCAAGCTGATCGATCTCTGAGACCTGTCCCTTGTCCTGTTTGGGGAGCGTCTCCGTCTGTTTGCCCTGCCCGCTGAACCCGTAATGGTCCATCGAGGTGAAATCGTGTATCATGATTGCTTTTGCCGCACACACGATCTCCGTCGATTCCTTCGGGAATGCCGGACAGCCGTCGCTCGCGATGAGCGTAGTTCCGACCGAGCCGTCCGCGAACGTTATCGTCACGATGCCGCTGTCGGGTATTTTCACGATGGATGGATCGAGGAACGTACCGCCGGATGCGAATACCGAAACGGGCGGGGCTTCGACAAGTTCGCAGAGGAGGTCGAAGATGTGACAGCCTTCACCGACGAAACGTCCGCCGCCGACCGACGGATCATGCGTCCAATGCGCTGCCGGGAACGGTCCCTGGATCCGGTGATAGATGAGCTTTTTACCCTTTACCGTATCGAGCATGCCGCGTGCCTTGACGATAAGCGGCGCCATACCGCGATTGTATCCGACCGTGTATTTGACCCCGTTCGCTTTTACTGCGGCCGCTATCTCGCGGCATTCCGCGGCGTTCATAGCCATGGGCTTTTCACAGAACACATGCTTGCCGGCGTTCGCCGCCTGTATCGAGAGCGGGGCGTGCGAATCGTGGCGTGTCGTGATGAACACGGCATCAACGGCGCCGTCGCTGATCACCCGGGCGATATCCGTTGTGGCGTACGAAGCTTTCGTCGTTGCCGCCATATCGTCCGCTGCCTTCGCATTGATGTCGGTGCAGGCATGGATGCGGTATTTCGGGTTCGCGAGGAGATTGGGTACATGCATGACGCGGGCGAACATGCCGCAGCCGATAAGTCCGACAGAGATAGGTTCGTTCATGGGCGTCCTCCGTGCGTTGATGCAGATAGTGTACGAACGGAAGGTCGTTCCTGCTATAATGCCGATTGACATTAATTTACAGCGGATTGACCTCGGGAAGAACGCTTATTTCAATATCATGAAATAGAGGAGCGTGGCGAGCGCCGAAAGGAAAAGCAGTCCACCGAGCGCCCATATCATGATGCGGACAAGGGGTGTTTCCTTGTCGCGTGTTTTCACCGGGGAGAGCGTACCGAGTTCGGAGGGCGCGTCGCCCCGCTTGATCTTAACCGCTTCCGTTTCGAGGACCTTCGTATAGATGTTCTCCGCGAGTTTTATCAGAAGTGCGCATTCACCCTTTTCGCCGACGCGTTTCTCTACCACCCGTCCGCTCACCGGAAGCACCTTGCCGTCGACAATGGCGTTCAGCCGCATATTGACGGCCTTCTCCCGGTCGGTATTGTTGTTCACTCTGACCATTATCTCATTACCCGTCATGACATCGTATACGGGCACACCGCTGACCGGTGCGAGCACAAGCGACGCCGTAACATAGGCGGCTTCTCCCTCGGGGGCTTTCAGGTCGGAAAGGAGCGATGTCGCCCCGCCGCCGCCGGCACCGGGGCTGGCGAAATTCTCGACAGGTGCCGCAGCACTACCGCTTGAAAGCTCGGCCGTCGTCGTTGTCTCAAATGCGGCATCGAAGAGGACGTTCTTATCCCCGACCGCCTGCGTGACATGCTCGGAAATGAGGGGGATGAGCTGCGACGGCTCATTGTTCTCTTCATTCGTCAATATCTCATCCGCCGCATCCTCATCGATGGACAGCAGAAGATTGTTCTCTATCGTCTTTGACAGCGTGGTATTAAGCTCGTTCTTCGACCGCTTGGAGGCGGCCTGCGCCGCTATTTCGGACCACCCTGCGAGGGGATTGATATCGTCAAAGAACGAGGCATAGTGGGAGAATGCGCAGACGTCGGACTGGAACTTCCGAAGCCGCTTGTTTATCATGATACCGATGATGCCGTACGTACTCGTCGCTATGGAGCGCACGCGCACCTTGAGAATGACTATCGGGTCGCCGCCCGCAGCCGTTGATTTTTCCGAATCACCCATCGCTTGATCCTGTGATGCATTCCTGCTTTTCACGGACATTCTATACGGAGAGTATCATCGCGTCAATACCCCGAATGATTTACTTTTTTGCCCGGTATGATAGAATACGCCCCCTTGCAGGAAGCCGCAGATGAACGCATGCGGCGTAGAGCGATCAAGGACGATTCTCATCATGCTCATACAGCGCCTCAACATGTTCGGCTTCAAGACCTTTGCCGATGAAACGCTCATCGATTTCGAGCAGGGCGTCACGGTCGTGCTCGGTCCCAACGGCACCGGGAAAAGCAATATCGTCGAGGCGTTCCTCTGGATACTCGGCGAACAGAGCCACTCGAACCTGCGCGTCGACCGCAATGAGGGTATGGAAGGCCTCATCTTCCGGGGCACCGAAGAGAAGAAACGTTCCGGCTACGCTTCGGTCGCACTCACCTTCGATAATGCGGATCACTGGCTCCCCTATGATACGCCCGATGTGAGCGTCAAGCGGGAGTTCTTCCGTTCCGGCGAAAGCAATGTCTTCATCAACGATACACCGGTACGGCTCAAGGACCTCACCGACCTGTTTCTCGGCACCGGCCTCGGCAAGAACGCCTATTCCGTCATCAAGCAGGGGACGGTCGACAAGATAGTCGAGCAGACGCCCGAGGAGCGCCGCTACCTCATCGAAGAGGCGGCGGGCATAAGCAAGTATATCGAGAAGCGCAAGGAAGCGCTCCACAGGCTCGAGGAATCGGACAATAATCTCACGACGACGCGTACGACGCTGCGCGAAGTGGAAAAGCAGTACCGGTCCCTCAAGGAGCAGGCCGAACGGACGGAACGGTACTATCGCCTGAAGGACGAGATGAAGAAGGCGATGATAGACATCAATCTCTGGCACATCGTCCGCGCCCGGGAGATGGAAAAGTCGCTCGCTGCGGACATCACCGCGCTCAATGAAAAACGCACGATGATAGAATCCGAATTCGCTGCGCTCGGCGAACGGAAGAAAGACGAGCTCATGCGTTTTGAACAGGTCAATGCCGAGGTGCTGCGGCTGGACAAACAGGTATTCCAGGCGTATACCGATATCACGCATATACAGCAGAACGTCAACTCACTCTCCGGACAGCGCGCCAACACCGCGTCCGATCTTGCCGATGCCAAGCAGCGCAAAGGCAAATTCGAGGAGAAATTCGCCGCCTGCAACGGCGAGCTTACGCGCCTTGAGCAGGAACGCAATACCATACACGATACCGTCAACACGCTCTCCGCGGAGCAGGACACGCATATCGTGCACATCGAAGAGGAGAAGCGGCGCATCGAATCTGCAACGGCGCGCCGCACGGAGATCGGATCGTCGATAGCAGCGCTCAACGAGCGCATACAAAGCGCACGGGTGAAGCAGAAAGAGCTCATCGACAAGATAATATCCGAGATCGACACGAAAAAGCGCGATGTGGAAAAGCTCTCGATCTATCAGAACAGGGACAAGCTTGAGAACGACATCGAGATAGGGTTCTCGAACATACTGTCATCGCTCGACGGGAAAATGGGGCGCATCGCGGAGTTCGAATCGCTCGGTGTGCTCACTACGTACAGCGAGACCAATTTCAAGCGGCTGACGGAGTTCGTCGCGCTCCTCAGGGAAAAGCTCGATATCGAACGCAAAGAGACGAATTTCCTCAAGCAGATATTCGAGGAATACAACAAGATAAAGGACCCGTTCCTCGAGCTCCTCTTCGCGAAGGAAGGGACCTATCGCCAGAAGGAGACCATAGACCAGGAAATAGCGGTCTGCGAATTCGATATCGTCCGTTTCAACCGCGATGTCGAGGCGCTCGTCCGCGAGATAACCGAGGCGCGCGAGGCCATCGAACGTGCGAACGCCCGCATCGCCGCGATAAGCGTGGAAAGCGCGCGGCTCACCGAGCAGTTCTCGGGCATCGAAGCGAACATACTCCGGGTGACCGGCGAACGCACCGAGGTGGAGCAGGAGCTTTCGCAGTCCGCCGCCCGCATCGAGAAGCTCGAGCATTTCCTCAAGAACATCGAGACCGAACACACCTCCGGCAATACGCGGCTCACGGAGCTCCGCGAACGGCACAGCGCGCTCGAGAAGGAATTCAAGCAGAAGAGCCGCGAGCAGAAAGAGGCGCAGGAGAACATAAGCGGTTTCGAGGAGAACATCACCCGTCAATTCGCCAAGCTCGAAGAGATAAAGGAGCAGGGCAATCGCCTCCAGCAGCGCTTCATCGACACGCAGGGACGCATCGAGAATATCTACACCAATTTCTACGAGAATCATGCCACCGATCTCCGCGAATTCGAGAAGCAGGCGCAGGAAAAAAAGATAGACGAAGAGAAGCTGCGCGAGAAGATAGAGAAGCTCAAAGAGCAGATAAAAGAGCTCGGCAGCATCAATGAGATGGCGCTCGATGAGTTCTACGAATCAAAGGAACGTTTCGAATTCCTCACGGCGCAGAAAGACGACCTCGAGAAGGCGCATGCGGAGATAGTCAAAGTAATAGAAGAAAGCAATCGTGAAGCGACGACGCTTTTCCGAAAGGCGTTCGACGAGATAAACGCCAATTTCGAGGAGATATTCGGTCTGCTCTTCGCCGGCGGACGTGCGGGGCTTACGCTCACCAACGAGGAGAACATCCTTGAGACCGGCATAGAGATATTCGTGCAGCAGACCGGCAAGAAGCGGGAGAACATCGTCTCCAATTCCGGCGGCGAACGCTCGATGATCGGCCTCGCCCTCATCTTCGCCATATTCAAGGCGCGCCCGTCGCCCTTCTGCATACTCGACGAGGTGGACGCGGCCCTCGATGCAGCGAACGTGATACGCTTCAAGGAAATGGTCGCGCGCTTCTCCGAGAAGACGCAATTCCTCATCATCACCCACAATGAGATAACCGCGACGATAGCGAACACCTATTACGGCGTCACCCAGGCGCAGAAGGGCGTATCGTCGATATTCACCGTGCGCGTGAACAGCGACGGATCGATCAATGACAGCGGGAACGTACGGATAGTGCAATAATCTCTTGACGTTGCCCTCGAAGCAGATATACTGTCCTCACTGAAAGACGACCATGTCGTCCGTGACCATATACAAGGACATGTATTCGGGGGCGTTTCGTGCCGGAAGAGATATCATTCGTTGTCAACACGATGATGCTCCACGTCAGCCGCGAGGGCTTCGTCGATTACTGCAACAATGCGTTCATAAAATTCGTCGGCATTCCCAAAGAGCAGGTGATCGGCGCTGCGTTCGAGTCGATAGTACGCCTTCCTGGCGGTGAGATATTCAAAAACGTAGAACTCCCGGGACCGAAGGAAAAGAAACAGTTCTCCGGAACGAACAGCGCCGGCCGAACATTCGAGATAAAGGCGGTAGGGGTCGGCGGCGGCGCTGATATAACGATGACCGAGAAGACCGAGCTTGAGCAGCTTCGCGCCTATGTCGGCAGATATATCCTCAAAGGCATGGACGATCTCACCGATGACGAGAAGTCCACGTTCGCCATACCCGAAAGGCGATTCATGTCGGTATCGTTCACCGACCTCCGCGGGTTCACCGCCATGAGCGAGAAGATGCGCCCCGAGGAAGTGCGCGAAACGATAAACGCATATCTCGAAGCGGTGATGAAAGCGGTGGAGGACAACAACGGCACCATCGATAAAATTGTCGGCGATGAAGTAATGGCTTTGTTCGGCGCACCGCGTCATTACAAGGATCATGCGTTGCGTGCGGTGAAGACCGCGCTCGATCAGAAAATGAATCTCCGAAAACTTCAGGAAGAATACCGCAGGCAGGGTAAAGTGATGCCCGAATGCGGCATCGGCGTCAATACGGGAGAGATGGTGGTCGGGAATATCGGCAGCGAAACTCGGATGAATTATACCGTGCTCGGCTCGAGCGTGAACATCGCGGCGCGTTTGTGCGGTGCTGCGCAGAGCGGGCAGGTCATTTGCACGCCGGCGACGCTTAAGGAGATACTGGAGAATCTGCCGGAAGGGTGGGAATCGAAAAAAGAGAACCCCCAACCCCAGCCCTTCCCCCTCAAAGAAGGGGAAGGGAGCGCTCCCCCTTTCCCTTTACAAAGGGGAAAGGGGGCTGGGGGGTTAGGGGTTCCCCTCCACGGCAAAACCGAAGGCATTTTTGAACTGCCGGAAGAACTGCGCGGCGTTGTCGTGAGCGTCGGCCCGAAAGATAACCCCCTGTATAAATTCACCTATCTCTATTCCATAAAAGTGAAAGGCGTCGACGAGCCGCTCCCGGTCATTGAAGTGTCCGGCATTGAGGACGAGAAGGCGCTTGCGTTCACCGCGGGGGATCTCTCGAAGACGATACTCTCGGACGCGACGGACACCGGAGAGAAGGAAAAAGTGTTCGGCCGCTATCGGCTGTTCGGCCTCCTCGGCAAAGGCGGCATGGCGCAGGTATATCGTGCGCGTGACAACTTCGGCAACGATGTCGCGGTGAAAATGCTCCTCGCCGGCGAAGGCGCGACTCCGGAGCAATTGCTCCGCTTCATGCGAGAGGCGGAAGTGATGAAGATGCTCGATCACCGCAACCTCTGCCGCGTCATGGATGTGGGACAGTACGAAGGCATAAGCTATATCGCGATGGAACTGCTCCCCGGCGTGACGCTCGGTGACCTCATGTCCGCATCCGGCGTATCGACGAAAGACAATACGATCAATGAACTTGTTTCGATAGCGGAAGCGGGCGTGGCGGCGAAAAGACACTCACCCCCACCCCCACCCCCGGCCCCTCCCCCTCTCTCACAGGGAAGTGAGAGAGGGGGAGGGGTGAGCGTAAAAGCTGTCCATGGTCTATCCGAATCGCATGCGCTCGCACTTTTTGACGGCGTACTCGCAGGTGTTGCCTGTGCGCATGAAAAAGGAATCATTCACCGCGATCTGAAGCCCGGGAACGTGATGATAAAAAGGAACGGCGATCCTGTCGTCATGGATTTCGGGCTTGCGCGATTTGAACAGAGCGAGGGTGATCTCACCGTTACGCAGCAGGTGGTGGGCACCATCGATTTCATGGCGCCGGAGCAGGCAACGCTCTCGAAAAAGGCCGACGAACGGTCGGATATCTTCTCGCTCGGTGCGATCCTATATTATATGCTTACGGGGCAAAAGTGGTTCGTATCGAGCGGCAATCTCCTCTCCGATGTCGAGGCGATACGCGACAAGAACGTCATCGCTCCGCATACGTGGAACGGCAGGATATCGAAAGACCTTGAGACGATAGTGCTCAAGGCATTGGAGAAAGAGCCGGAACGGCGCTACCAGGACGTGAATGAATTCCGCGCGGATATAGCACGCTACCGTGCGAACGAGCCGATACATGCGCGGCCGCCGAGCATCATGTATGTGCTCTCGAAGAAAGTGCAGAAGCACAGGAAGATAGTCATTCCTTCCGCGGCCGCCGTTCTGCTTGCGTTCATTTCGCTTTTCTTTTTCTACGGCGAACGCTTGAAGGAAGCGGTCACCTGGCGGCTTATCTACACGGATGATTTCTCATACCCGACATCGCAGTTATCGAACAATTGGACGGCGTATTTTTTATCTGATTACAGTACTACCGAAGTTATCCCATTCGGGGATACAACACATTGGCACATCATCTCGAACAGTATCGTCGGATCGAACAAGATCCGTTTCGACAATCTTACGTTCCGTCATCTATTCCATGGTGACATGCGTGTCGAATGGGATGTCCGCGGGTTGTTCCGGAACAATGATTACAATGCCTATATCGCCGGAAGGACGCGTCGCGATGCGTATATGTTCCATGTGGGCGGTTGGGGTTTTGCCAATATTATTACCATGACAAAGGGCAAAAATATTGACAAGATCGCCTATGCCTACCTGCCGGCAAAACTGGTAACGAATAGGACGTACCGATTCCGCATGGAAAAAGAGGGCGAACATATTCGTTTCTTTGTCGACGGGAAGAAATGCATCGATATTGTCGATTACGATATGCTCACGGGAGATGAGCACCGGCAGTTCGGATTCGAGAACAATAACATGAACATACTCGCTATCGATAATGTACGCGTCTATGATCAGCCGCCGGCGAGGAAGATATCGCCGATGGCGGTGGCGAATTCGCTTTATGCGCTCGGCGATTATTCGAATGCCCTCACACGATATACCGAGCTCATTGATGTCTACCCGCGTGAACCGTTCATTGCGAACGCCTTGTTCAAAGCGGCACGCATCTGCATTCGGCTGGGTGATGCGAAGAAAGCCGACAAGTACTTTGAGGACATAGTCAAGCAGGGGCGTTCGAAGGTCCTTGTACCGTACGCTCAAATCGAACGAGCGAAGATATGTCTTGATGTGGATGACACTACGGGAGCCGATGCGCTGTTCAAAAAGTTAGCTGAGCAATATTCGTCTGACAAAACCGTTGCGCAGACGGCGCTTTTCTCGCTCGATGCCTATTGGAATCGGAAACTCACCGCAATAACAGGCATCGGGGATGTGCTGTATGGCGAACAATTAAGAATTTCAGGGGGGACGAATGAGCTCCTCTCGCTCATCACCGCCGGACGTGAGAGCATGCATCGATGGGCTCGGGTGTTCGGGTTTTCACTCACCAACAGCTCATTCCTGCAATACTCGGCCAGCAAGCTCTCCGCGCTCGGCCGTTATGATCTGGTCATCTCTCAATATCCCGAGATAGAGGTGAGTTACCTCGCCTCCCAAATTCGCATGGGAATGTACGACGAAGTGCTCACGAATTCATTCGGCAATCGCTACTATATGTCCGTGGCGGCCCGTAATCTCGGCCGCTTCGACGAAGTACTCTCGAATTTCACCGATCAGCCGCATTCATGCGCAGGAGCATTGATCGACAGCGGCCGTTTTGAGGAATT
>JBBTBY010000053.1 GCA_038043445.1 Spirochaetota bacterium | reverse complement strand
GCGTACGTGGCGAAGCTCATACCGGACCGCGGTACGTGGCTTGAATTCGAGCTTGATACGAAGAAGGACGTGCTCTTCGTACGCATCGACCGTAAGAAGAAGATACCGGCCACGGTCATACTCCGCGGTATAGGGTTCGAATCGAATGAAGAGATACTGAAGCTTTTCTACACGATCGAAACGCTTCACCTCAAAGGGAAGAACGACGACGAGAAGAAGGAAATGCTCTTCGGCCGCCGCGCCGCGAAGAAGCTCATCGATCCGGCAAATCCCGAAGAGATAGTGCTCTCGCCCGGCGATACGATCAATACGACGCTCGCTGAACGTATACTGCAGCTCGGGGTAGAGCACATCGATGTGCTCGACCTTTCGGCGCTCAAGAACAATACGACCATCATCAATACGCTCGAGAAAGATACCTCGACAACGCAGGAAGACGCCTGCGTAAAGGTCCATGCCGTCATTCGCATGGGCGAGCCCGTGCTCGTCGAGAACGCGGTGAAGTATTTCAATGACATGCTCTTCAACCCGAAGGTCTATGACTTGGGCGAGGTGGGCCGCTATAAGATAAACAAGCGCCTCAACTTTGACGATTCGATAAAGGACCGTGCGCTGCGCAAAGAGGATATCATCGAGGCGCTGAAATTCCTCATCAAGGTGTACATCAACGAGGAGTCCATCGACGATATCGACCACTTGGGGAATCGCCGCGTGAGAAGCGTGGGCGAGCTCATGAGCAATCAGCTCAAGGTCGGTTTCTCGCGCATGGAGCGCATCGCCAAAGAGCGCATGCAGATGCTCGATGCCGACAGCGTCACCCCGCAGTCGCTCATCAGCGTCAAGCCCGTGCAGGCGGTGGTCAAGGAGTTCTTCGGTACATCGCAGCTTTCGCAGTTCATGGACCAGACGAACCCGCTCTCCGAGATAACGCACAAGCGGCGCCTGAACGCCCTCGGCCCCGGCGGTCTCTCGCGCGATCGCGCCGGTTTCGAAGTGCGCGACGTGCACCATACGCATTACGGGAAGATCTGTCCCATCGAAACGCCGGAAGGTCCGAACATCGGTCTTATCGTTTCGCTCGCAACGTATGCAAAGGTCAATCAGCACGGCTTCCTTGAAACGCCGTACCGCAAGGTCGTCAGCGGCAAGGTGACCGAGAAGATAGAATATCTCACCGCACACGATGAGGAGCGTTTCCACATCGCGCAGGCGAATGTGACGCTCAAGCCCGACGGTACGTTCGCGGACAAGTTCATCGCGGCGCGCTATCGGCATTCGTTCCCGTACGTGTCGCCCGATCAGATACAGTATATGGACGTTTCTCCGCAGCAGATCGTGTCGCTCTCTACCGCGCTCATCCCGTTCCTTGAGCATGACGACGCCAACCGCGCGCTCATGGGATCGAACATGCAGCGCCAGGCCGTGCCCCTCGTGGTGCCCGCGTCGCCCATCGTGGGCACGGGTTTTGAGCGGAAGATCGGGAGCGGCATCGGCGTGGTCGTCAAGGCGAAACGCTCGGGCAAAGTGCTCCGGGTGACGCACGATGAGATCGTCGTGAAACCGAGCCGCGGGGAGAACGACAAGGACCTCGATGTCTATCCATTGATAAAATATCAGCGAACGAACCAGGACTCGAGCTTCCATCAGCGCCCCTGCGTCGATGAGGGCGATACGGTCAAGGCGGGTGACGTGCTTGCCGACGGCCCGTCCACCGATAAAGGCGAACTGGCGCTCGGCAGCAATGTGCTTGCCGCGTTCATGATATTCGACGGCTACAATTTCGAGGACGCGATACTCATTTCGAAGCGTCTCATCCAGGAAGATACGTTCACCTCGATACACATCGAAGAATTCGAAGTGGAAGCGCGCGAGACGAAGCTCGACCGCGAGGTCATCACGCGCGACATACCGAACGTGCCCGAAGAGGCATTCCGCAATCTCGACGAGCGCGGCATCGTGCGCATCGGCGCGCAGGTAAAGCCCGGCGATATCCTTGTCGGTAAAGTGACGCCGAAAGGCGAAACGGAGATCACACCGGAATACCGGCTTCTCCATTCGATATTCGGCGAAAAAGCGCGCGACGTGAAGGACACATCGCTGCGTGTTCCGCACGGCAAGGGCGGTATCGTCATCGATATACGCATGCACAGCCGCGAGAACGGCGACGAGCTTAAGAGCGGCGTCGAAGAAGCGGTGAAGGTGTTCATTGCCAAGAAGCGGAAACTGCAGGAAGGCGATAAAATGGCCGGCCGCCACGGGAATAAGGGCGTTGTGGCGCGTGTTATGGATATAGAAGATATGCCGTACCTTGAGGACGGCACTCCCATCGATATCGTGTTGAATCCCCTCGGTGTGCCTTCCCGGATGAATATCGGACAGGTGCTCGAATTGTCGCTCGGCTGGGCCGGGCACAAGATGGGCGTGAAGTTCACGACACCGGTGTTCGACGGCGCCAAGGAAGACGATGTCAAGAAGGCCATGAAGGCCGCCGGTCTTCCCGAGCACGGGAAAGTGCAGCTGTTGGACGGGCGGACAGGCGAGCCGTTCAAGAACAGGATATCGGTCGGCTACATGTATATGCTGAAATTGAACCACCTTGTCGAGGACAAGGTGCATGCCCGGTCGACGGGACCGTATTCGCTCGTTACCCAGCAGCCCCTCGGCGGCAAGGCCCAGTTCGGCGGTCAGCGTCTCGGGGAAATGGAAGTGTGGGCGCTCGAGGCCTACGGCGCGGCGAACATGCTCCAGGAATTCCTTACCGTCAAATCCGACGATATGGCGGGGCGTGCACGCATCTACGAAGCCATCGTCAAGGGCGAGGTCGTATCCGCTCCGGGTACGCCGGAATCGTTCAACGTGCTCGTGCAGGAATTGCGCGGGCTCGGGCTTGATATCGGCATCTATGATGAGAACGGACAGAAAATAGCCACGACGGAGAAAGAGAACCGGCAGAAGACGAAGAAGACCACGAAAATATTCAAATAAGACACCGAGGGAAACGATGATAACGTCACTGACGAACTTCGACACGATACGCATAAGCATCGCATCACCCGAGACGATCCGCGAATGGTCGTACGGGGAAGTGAAAAAGCCCGAGACGATCAATTATCGCACGCTGCGCCCCGAGCGTGACGGTCTTTTCTGCGAGAAGATCTTCGGCACGACGAAGGAATACGAGTGCTACTGCGGCAAATTCAAATCGATACGCTACAAGGGTGTTGTTTGCGACAAATGCGGCGTCGAGGTAACGCACTTTAAGGTGCGCCGCGAACGTATGGGGCATATCGAGCTTGCTTCCCCGGTGGCGCATATCTGGTATTACCGCAACTCGCCTTCGCGCATCGGTCTCCTTCTCAATATGTCGATGGCAAGCGTACGAAGCGTGCTCTATTTCGAGCGCTATGTCGTCATCGAGCCCGGCGATACGCAGCTCAACCGCGGCGATCTTCTCACCGAAGAAGAGTATTTCGAGAACCTTGAGCGTTACAAGGATGCGGTGCGCATGGGCATCGGTGCCGAGGGCATACGCGATATGCTGAAGGAGTTGAACCTTCAGGAAGAGGTGGAGAAGCTCCGTCAGGAGATGAACAAGAAAGGCATAAAGGCCGACCGGCGTCTGCGGAAACGCCTCGAGATATATGAAGATTTCCTCTACAGCGGCAATAAACCGGAATGGATGGTCATGGATGTCATCCCGGTCATACCGCCGGAACTGCGCCCGATGGTGCAGCTTGACGGCGGCCGTTTCGCAACGAGCGATCTGAACGACCTCTACCGCCGTGTCATCAACCGGAACATCCGTCTCCGCCGGCTCCTCCTTCTCCGCGCGCCTGATATCATCATACGCAATGAGAAGCGCATGCTTCAGGAAGCCGTCGATGCTCTTTTCGATAACAGCCGCAGGAAGAAAGTGGTCAAGGGCCCGGGCAATCGCCCGCTCAAATCGCTTTCGGACATGCTCAAGGGAAAACAGGGGCGCTTCCGGCAGAACCTGCTCGGCAAGCGCGTCGACTACAGCGGCCGCTCCGTCATCGTCGTCGGTCCGAACCTGAAGCTCTATCAGTGCGGACTGCCGAAGAAGATGGCCGTCGAACTTTTTAAACCGTTCATCATGAAGAAACTCGTCGAGATGAACAGCGCGTACAATATCAAGAGCGCGAAGAAGATCGTCGAGGAAGGCGCCACCGAGGTGTGGGGCGTTCTCGAAGAGATCGTGAAGGAACACCCGGTGCTCTTGAACCGCGCGCCCACGCTTCACCGCCTCGGCATTCAGGCGTTCGAGCCGGTGCTCGTGGAAGGAAAAGCGATACAGCTTCACCCATTGGTGTGCAAAGCGTACAATGCCGACTTCGACGGCGACCAAATGGCCGTGCACGTGCCGCTCTCTGCGGAAGCGCAGATAGAGGCGTGGATGCTCATGCTCGCATCGCATAACCTGCTCGATCCGGCGAACGGCGAACCGATCGTGAACCCGTCGCAGGATATCGTGCTCGGCATCAACTATCTTACCCGCATGCGCAACGGCGCCAAGGGCGAGGGTAAGGCGTTCTCGTCGTTCCAGGAAGCGATACTCGCGCTTGACAGCGGCATTATCGATCAGCAGGCGCGCATCAGGGTGGTGAACGAGGCGGGTGCGCTCATAGAAACTTCCGTCGGGCGCATACTGTTCAATGAAATAGCGCCGAAAGGCATGGATTATCAGAACGACGCGTTCGATGCAAAACGCATCGCGAAATTCATACATAAGGTGTATCTCCGGTTCGGACCGGCGGCCACCGTCGGCATGCTCGACAAGATAAAGACGCTCGGATTCAGGAGCGCCACCACGTTCGGTGCGACGATATCGCTCGGCGACATCGTCATACCCGCGATGAAGCACGATGAGATCAAGAAGGCGAACAAAGAGGTCGAGACCGTGCAGCATCAGTATCAGCAGGGCCTTATCACCAACGAAGAACGTTCACAGAAGGTCATCGACCTGTGGACGAGCGTCAACGAGCGGATAACCGAAGCGCTCATGAACGAGCTGCGCATCGATCAGGACGGGTTCAACCCGGTCTTTATCATGGCGGATTCCGGCGCTCGCGGTTCGAAACAGCAGATACGTCAGCTCGCCGGCATGCGCGGCCTCATGGCTACTCCCTCGGGCGAGATCATCGAATTGCCGATCACCTCGAACTTCAAGGAAGGGCTTACCGTGCAGGAGTACTTTATCTCTACGCACGGCGCACGGAAAGGCCTTTCTGACACGGCCCTCAAAACGGCGGACGCAGGCTATCTTACGCGGCGTCTCGTGGACATCGCACAGGGCGTCACCATTTCCGATCCTGACTGCGGCACCATCAAGGGCGTCGTCATGCATCCGATCAAAGAGGGTGATGAGATCATCGAGCCCCTGCGTGACCGCATCATCGGTTTCTATGCTACGGAAAAGATCACGAGTCCGCATTCGAACGAGATACTCGTCGATTTCAACCAGGAAATAACCGAGGATGTGGCGATATCCATTGAGAAGGCAGGCATTGAAGAGGTTCGCATACGCCATCCGCTGACATGCGAAAGTGCCCTCGGCATCTGCCAGAAATGCTACGGGCGCAATCTCTCGACCGGAGCGCAGGTGGCGGGCGGTGAGGCCATCGGCGTCATTGCGGCGCAGTCCATCGGTCAGCCGGGCACGCAGCTCACCATGCGTACGTTCCACATCGGCGGCACGGCGGCGAAACAGGTCGAAGAGAACGAGGTAAAAGCGGGGTATCCGCTCTTCATAGAGAAACTTCCGGCTACTGTCATCGATCCGAGCACGAACGTGAAGGTCACGGCGCGCAAAGGCGAACTCATCGTACGACGCGTGTATTCACGCTTCGAGAAGAGCCAGGTGAAGGAATTCTCGGTGAAACAGGGCGGGAAGGTCATCATCGGACAGACGGTGGGGATCGACAAGTCGGGCAAGGATATCAAGGCCACGAACCTGACGACGGCTGAATTCGTCGACGGTGATAAGGTGCTCCTCCTTACCGGGAATGAATTCTCGCTCCCCATCAAGGTCGGGACGAATTTCCGTCACGATGAGGGCGAATACATTGAATCGAACACCGTCATCGGCGATTTCGATTCGTACAACGAGCCGATCATTGCCGAGAAATCCGGCGTGGTACGGTATCAGGACATCATCATGGGCCGCACCATGGTCGAGGAGATCGACGAGATCACCGGCAATAAGACAAAGCTCATCCAGGAATTCAAGGACGAGCGTCTGCAGCCGAAGATCCTCATCGTCCCGAACGACGGAACGGATACGTTCGAGACGGACGTCCCCAACGGCGCCATCCTTGCCGTCGAGAACGGACAGAAGGTGAAGGCCGGTGAGACCATTGCGCGGACGACGCGCGTTGCGCAGAAGACGCGCGACATTACCGGGGGGTTGCCGCGCGTGCAGGAGCTCTTCGAGGCGCAGCATCCGAAAGACCCGGCCGTCATGGCCCGCATCGACGGCGAAGTGCGCCTCGAGGGTACGGTCAAGGGCAAGAAGGTCGTTCTCATCAAGAACGAGTACGGCGACGAGGAAAAGCATCTCGTGCCTATCGGCAAATATCTCCTCGTGCGTAACGGCGATAAAGTGAAGGCCGGTGCGCAGCTGTGCGACGGTACGCTCGATCCGCATGATATACTCGACATCAGCGGTGAATTGTCACTGCAGCAGTATCTCCTCGACGAAGTGCAGGAAGTGTACAAGCTGCAGGGCGTGAACATCAACGACAAGCACCTCGCCGTCATCATTCGGCAGATGCTTCGCCGCGTTGAGATCGTGGACCCGGGCGATACGCGCTACATCGTGGGCGAATATGTGGACCGCTACGAGTTCCAGAAGGAGAACGAACGGAACATCAAGGAAGGCGGCGCCCCGGCGCGCGCCAAGCCCGTGCTCCTCGGCCTTACCAAGGCGGCGCTCCATACCGAAAGCTTCTTCTCCGCAGCGAGCTTCCAGGAAACGACGAAGGTGCTCACCAATGCGGCGATCAAGGGCAAGAAGGATATGCTCATCGGACTCAAGGAAAATGTGATAATAGGCCATACGATACCTGCCGGCACCGGCATACGCCAGTACAGCGAGATAAGCGTGTACAACAAGGTGCAGGGCGATCTTTTCTTCACGGAAGAACCGAAGGAAGAGAAGAAGGAAGAAGTGGTCGAGATTACGGTCTGACCTTATGTTCCCATTTCGGATGAGTAGATAGTATAGCAGTTCTTGCCGCGGTTTTTTGACCGATACATCGCGATATCGGCGAAGTGCATGATGTCCTCGCGTTTTGTCCCATGGCTGCGGTATTCGGCGACCCCGATGGAGATGGAATGGGGGATGACCTTGTCGTCGCTCATTGTTTTCTCGTTGCGGATACGCTCGAGGATGCGTTCACAGACGATCCTTGCGTTCGTCATGGGACAGCCCTTGAACACGATGCAGAACTCGTCCCCGCCGAAACGCGCAAGGACGTCGTTCTTCCTGAGGCAGGCTGCGATCACCTGCACCACATGCCGAAGTACCAGGTCGCCGACCTTATGACCGTAGGTGTCGTTGATGGTCTTGAAATTATCGATGTCGATCATGGCGACGCAGAACGTCGAATCCTCATGCTGACGCCGCTCGTTCTCCGTGATGAGCTGGTCGCACGTCTGCTTGAAAAAGTTCACATTGTAGATGCCGGTAAGGGCATCGCGTATCGCCCAGTCGGAACTGCGTATGCCTGAGAGCAGCGTCGCTACAAAATTGGTCAGGATGGAGAAGTACACGCGATCGGTTGAATCGAAGTCATCGCTTGGGGACGCGCGCACCGCCTCGATGATACCGATGAACTCGTCGTTCAGATAGAGCGGGGCGAACAGCGCGTGCTTCGGGGTTATGCCGAGCGCATCATCGATGACACGGGAGAGGTTCGGGTGCTTCGCAACGTCCGAGACCGCGGTCGTTTCCGGCTCAAGCGAGATGCTTGCGCGGTAGTCCGCTTTGAACGGGATGGTGATATGCTTGAGCTTTTCCTCGATGTTCACCGCCATCTCACGCGCATCGTTGAACATGACGGTGGCGCCGTGGTAGAGTATCTGCTCTTCTTTATTGTACCGGAGAAAGGAGGCACGGGTGCACATGAGATATTCGGCGCAGTAGAGGACGGTGAGCGAATAGAGGTGATTGATGTCCGAATAGTTCGCGTCCCTCAGGTTCTCGGAGAAGTCGTTCAATACATTGAGCAGCTGTAGCGGTTTTACCACGGGCCTTCCTGGTTATATGATGTTGAACACGTTGTAAAAACCGCTGCTTTTGAACACTTCGATGATGCGTTCCGGGATTGATCGGATGAGCATTTCCCCCCCGATCTTGTCTATTGAATTCTTCATATGGAACAGCGAGCCGAGCCCGGAAGAATCGATGTAGGTGAGCCCGGAAAGATCGGCAATGAACTTCTTGTACTGCATGCTGCCGATGGCTTCTTTTATCTGCCGCTTGAATTCCGGGGTGTATTCGAACGAAAAACTGCCCTTGATGCGAATGACGAGGGCGTTGGTCTCGGGCTCAAAGGTCGCATCGTACATGTCTTACCCCGCGGCTCATTATGCAAACAATCCAGATATCGGCACAGCCGGCTTCTTCATTGTGCCGATCGATCACGGTACTATACCACATCGCCCGATGATGTCAAGCATTGCGACTCGCTTTGCACTGTCGGCGCGTCGTATCGGCAATGGATGAAAAGAATGCTTGACGATACTCTTGAATGGATTATACTCGAACTAAGGCGAAACGATGGAAAAATCTACTCTTGAGGAAGGCTCGCACGAAAAGCCCGCTCGGGTAAAGGTATCGCTTCGCATTAAATATGCACTTGCCGTTCTCCTTGTCACGACCATAACGCTTTTTGTGAGCTTTCTTGCAACCGGGTATACCATGCTTGAGCGCAATCAGGTGTTCCTCTCGGAGGCGCTCCTCAAGGAGACCGTTCGGCTGCTCGATTATTTTTCGTCTACCGTGCGCGATGCGCTTATCTACGATGATGAATATCTCCTCACCACGACCTTCGACAAGATAAAGACCATGGAGAACATCGATTATGCCGTGGTGTTCGATCAGCGGACGAACGTGCGCCTTCACTCCGAGGTGGCGGCGCGGCATGCCTTCTCTGCGAGCAACAATGCGATAGCGAGCCTCTACGCAAGGACGAATATGACGGTCAATCCGCAATTTGACCCGAAACGCCTTCAGACGGGATATGTCCTTGCGTTCCCGCTCCTGCACCCCGCGAACGGAAAACGGACGGGCCTCTTACTGGTGAAGTATACGACGTCGAAAATGCGGGCCCTCGTTCACTTCCTCCGGCGTGATATCATCCGTAATATGAGCATTGCCCTCTGCA
>JBBTBY010000052.1 GCA_038043445.1 Spirochaetota bacterium | reverse complement strand
GGCCGCAGGACATCGCCGACATTGAGTCTATACGAAGGGAATGCACTGGTCTCGATGAAGCGTACATCAAGAACAACTTGCCCCATTAAGAGAATAGTTTCGTTGATGCTCAACCTTCATAACCTATCAGCACGGTGGTCGGTGAAAAATCAAAAGCATCTCTCACGGAGTTCACAAAGCTCACGGAGATAGATCAGGGGACTTGCTCTGCGCGCTCCGCGGGCTCCGTGAGAACCATTCCTCTCCCTATCACCAAGTTCACAGAATTAATACCCAATAACTTTTTATGCGGTGTTATCCGTCATGCCCCGAGCGATGCCACATCGATGACAGAGCCACCGATATGCGGGACGACGAGCGCAGCATCGGTAACCGTGATTATTATCTGACCTCGGCCCGTTAGAGATTCGAGCACACGCGCGCGGCGTTCTTTGTCAAGCTCCAGGAGCGCATCATCTATAAGGAGCATCGGCGGCTCTTTCACTGCGTCGCGTATCACCGAATGCCGGGCTATGTTCATGATGACGGCGCACAGGCGTTTCTCCCCGGTGGATGCCGCATGACGCGCCTCGCGCTCGCCGATGTATATCCGGTATTCGCCGCGCTGGGGACCGATGAGCGTCGTCTTCATGCGCTTCTCGCGTTCTGAAGCGTCCGAGAGGTGTTTCTTCATCTCATCAGCGGACACGGGGCTGCCGCTCCCGTCCTCGTAGACAATGCGGTATGCATTGTCATGCGAGAACATCTCGCGATAATATGCGTTCATCGAATCGGCGAGCAGTGCGGCAAAGTGTCTGTTCTTTTCGATAATGCCGTATCCGATGGAAGCAAGACCGTCGTCATAGAGCGCGCTGTCGGCGCTTTGCACGCGCAGGCACACATTCCTGTTCTTGAGCACGCGATGATAGTCGACCGCGGCGGCGAGATACGATGCATCCGCGTTCGCCGCGCACATGCTCATGAAATCACGGCGCAGTCTCGGTTCGCCGTCGACAAGGGCGGTATCACCCGGGAGAAAAAGCACGGCGGGGAATTTGCCGATGAGCTCCTTGCGCGCATGAAGCTCCTTGCCGTTCACCGCCACACGCTTGACCCTGGCATGATAGGATATCTCAACGGTATCGTTCAATCCTGAAGCGCCGGAGAGCGATCCGCGCACAAAGTAATGAGTGTCGGGAATTTTTGCGAGGATATTATCCGTCGAGGCGCGGAACGACCGCCCGTTCGACAGGAGCGCTATCGCTTCGAGTATATTCGTTTTTCCCGCGCCGTTCACGCCGGCGAGCACCGTCGTCCCTTCCGGGAACGAAAGCTCTGCCAAAGCGAAGCTCCGGAAATTCTTCAGCGTAAGACGGGTTATCTTCACAGGCAAGCCCTATCGGGACGCAATACCGAGGACGATGTCCGCGCTATGCCTCATCCTCGGACTTCATCGGCATGACGATGTAGAAATAATCGTTGCGCTCTATCTCTTTGACCATGGCCGGCGTCGTATCGTCGTTGAACCGCACGGTCGCGATATCGGCGTCGATCTGACGGGTGATGTCCTGTATGTACGTATAATTGAACGCTATCGATTTCTGATCGCCGTGATAGTTTATCTCTATCTCTTCGCTCGATTCGCCGAGCTCCTGATTGACGCCGCGCACTTTCAGATTATTCTCGCTCATCTCCATGATGAGCTTCTTCGAGCGCACATCGGCTATCATCGGCGTAACGCGGCGCACCGCGTCGGTAAGATCGTTCTTGTTCACGCGGAACGAAAAGGCGAAATCGCGCGGTATGACCTGCCGGTAGTTCGGGTACTTGCCCTCGATGAGCGTGCTCACGAACTGGAAGTTGCCGAGCTTGAAGCTCACCTGCTGGGCGCCGACGGTAAGTTCCACGTTCTCCACATCTCCCGCCGCGGCAATCGCCGTGACCTCGGAAAGCACCTTGGGCTCGACGATGATGCCGAACGCACCCTTGGGGATGTTCTCGAAGCTGCGCTCAAGGAACGCGAGGCGTTTTCCGTCGGTGGCTATCGTACGCACCGCATCGCCGTCCTTCTCGAAGAATATGCCGCGAAGCACGGGCTTGAACGTATCGCGCGCCACGAACGGCAGCGTCTTGTTCACCATCGTGATGAATTCTTTCGCGGGGATGACGACCGGCTTCATGCTGTCGGCGATATCGGGGAATGTCGGGAAATCATCCGGCTTGATGCCGATTATCGTGTGATGGATGCGCCCGTTCTCAGACTCGATGTTTATCTTCGTGCTTTTATCAATATCGAACGTAAGGAAGCCCTCGGGCATTTCCTTGATGATGCTCACGATCTTCTTCGCGAACACGCCGACCGTGCCCTTGCCGGACGCATCGCTTATCTCCATGACGGCCTTCACCCATACGCTGTTGTCGGTGGCCATGAGCGTAAGCGTCGTCCCGTCAAGATCGAACACGACATTGCTTTCAATGTTATAGACGATCTTGCCTTCTACGACGTCTTCGGTGACTGAAATGACCTTCAGTATATCTTTCTTGAGGCATTTGAATTTCATAAACCCGTCCTCAGCTTAAGTGGCAATCATGGTATCATAGCCGATGTGATATTGCAAGCGGCAGAGCCCGTTTTTCAGCCGAAAAAAGACGATTCATTTGCTTTTTCCATTCATATGCGATACATTTACCGAAGGAAAGATGTATGATCGCAAGGAGCAACGCATGGATACGCAAACCCCTGAAACAAAAAAAAGCAGCTCGCGTCGATCCGACGGAATAAAAACGCCGGTCATTTTCTGCTCCCTCTTCACCGTGATCGCCCTGATCGGGTGCATTGTCGGCCTCGTCCTGAAAATGCCCGTCATTGTCATTGCCGGACTCTTACCGACGGCTGTCTATGAGGTGATACGCACTGCCGGTGTTTCCACAAAAGCGGCATCGGTAACGCTGCTCGTTGTACTTATCCTCGATATGATATTCGTTCTGTTCGGTGTATCGATAAATCTTTCGAAGCTGCTCGGAACGGCAAAGACCACGATCAGCGGCTATGCCATACTGCTCGGCGACATCCGTGTCGTCGCAGCGGGGCTTATGGCGGTACTGTCCGTTATCCTTGTACTGCGCACTCAGGGCATATACACCAAATGGCTTGCGGGCATTATTTTCATCACGTCATTCCTTGTCATCTATATGATAAACCCCGCCGATTTCCAGAAGATGCTCGCGCTTGCTATCGAACAGATAAAAAGCCGCGTCCGGCTCTAGTCCCGGGCATGAAGACACTGATAGTTCTCTATTTCTTTATCTCGAGCAGCGGCTGACGATACGTTTCGCCTATCGGCAGCGCGACACGTTTTCCCGTCGCAGTCGAATGATACATCGCCAGCACTATTTCATTCGCGATAGACACATCCGCTATCTCGAAGCGGGGCCGGCGATCTTCAAGTATCGCCTCGATAAAGTCGAGGAATTGCAGGTCATGGAACGAGCCGTATTCGGCTTTGCCCGGTGTTTTTGCGAAGAGGGCCGCCTCCTCCTTTTCCGCTTCATCCAGCGCGCGGCGAAAACCGCTGTCCGGCGTTTCGAGCTTGTTCACTTTGTGGCTTGCCGCAGAATCATAGGCGATAGAGCCTTTCTCCCCATTGATATGGACATCCGCGCCCCATTTGTTGCCGGGAACGTTCTCCGCGTGGAATTTCAGCTTCACCCCGCCCGGATATTCGAACACGCCGTCGGCATAGTCCTCCACCTCTATCGTATCCATGCGTCGGCGTTCAACGCGGGCATCGACAGCGACGGGCCTTCCAAAAAAAAGCGAGAGCGAATCGATGGTATGTATCGCCTGATTTATCAGCATGCCGCCGCCCTCGAATTTCCACTTGCCGCGCCAGGCATCCGAACCATAATACTCGCGCGTCCGCGTGCACTCGAAGTCCACAGAGCCGCTGGTTATTTTTCCGATGGCGCCGTCGGCAATACGCTTCTGTATCGCGCGGGTTATCGGCGAGAAGCGGTGCTGGAACACGCCGGTTATCACAAGGTCGCGCCGTGCCTTGGAGATATCTATCATCGTATAGAGATTCTCCGGCGTCGTGGTGAGCGGCTTCTCGCAGATGACATGCTTCCCGGCAGCTATCGCATCGAAGTACATCTGCGCATGCTCGAAATGCGGCGTACCGATGGAAACGGCATGCACGTTCTTGTCGTCGAGTACGCGGCGATAATCGCATTCCGCATTACCGCCGTACTCCTTCGCGAGCGCTTCGGCGCGGGGGCGATCGGTGTCCACGCAGGCGACGAGCTTCGACTTCCCGCTTTTCGCCGCCGCCCATGCATGCACCTTGCCGATGATGCCGGAGCCTATCACTGCGATATTGACCATATTCATGCTCATTCCTTGTGCTCGCGATGATGATAAAGTATGCCGCCCGCCCCGAACGGCAAATGGACGAAATCGTGAAAAGCATGGACTAACGCGGCATAGCCGCAACCAAAAATACTGGAGCAATGATTTTCACAGCCCGCAGGAGGCGGGTTAGAAAAGCACACAGGATGTTGTGCCGCGTAGCGGTCGGCGGCAAATGCGCCTCCATGCGCGCCGCCCTCCAGCACATCCGTGTGCCACGGCCGACGCGCAAGCACGCAGGAGGCGTGCGGCTTTGGGCCATCCATGGCCGCCGCCAGCTCTGCGCCATCCTTGGCGCACGCGTGCGGAAGCAGTTGTATGAATTGATTGTTGTTGCATAAAAAGCAGCAAAATGGGAAGTAAGACACCATCGCGTTCATTCCAAGCTCCGCATCAATTGAACAGCCATCTCGTCGGCGAAGAGAAAGCCTTCGTCCGTCAATCGTATTCGTACGCCGTCGAATGTCAAGTACCGGGCATTGACCGATAGGACCGTGCGCGCGCGCGCCTCTATCGCCTCGCCGAATTTATCGCGATACGATAGAACGTTCAGCCCATCGCTCGTACGCAATGATAAAAAGATGAATTCTTCTTTTATCATATCCGCCGTCAGCAGCTCTTCCTCTGCGGCCGTTTCCTCGCCCGCCTCAAGGCATGCCACATACGCGTTCACATCGGCGCAATTCGTATAGCGCCTGCCGCCGTAATGACCGGAAGCCGACGCCCCGAGCCCGATATACTCACCGAGCGCCCAATAATTATCATTATGCCGCGATCGATAACCCTTCCGCGCAAAATTAGCGATTTCATAACGTTCGTATCCGTTCGCCGACAGGAGCGCAGCCGCCTCACGATAGCAGTGCGCATTCTTCTCGTCGTCAGGGAGGACCGATGACCATTCGCGCGACAATGTCTCTTTGCCCGAAAGGTCCAGGAAGTACATCGACAGGTGTTCCGGATGCGCAAGCGCGATGAGGCGTTCCATGCCCGCTTTCGTATCCGCACATGATTCGCCGGGGAGCCCGAGAATGATATCCGCTGAGAGATTCTTCACACCGAAAGCACGCGCATCGAGAAGCGCCCGTTCGCAATCGGCAATACGAGCACGGCGGCCGATGACGGAAAGCGTATCATCATTAACGGACTGCACGCCCATGCTGATGCGAAGCGCAGGGAGCGACATGAGCGCATCATACCACGCACGGGAGAACGATTCGGGATTCGCCTCCACCGTCGATTCTGCGATATGCGACAGATCGAGCGTATCGGACAGGCGCGAGAGGAAGTCCTTCATGATATCGGGCGGCACTATCGACGGGGAGCCGCCGCCGATGTAGAGCGTGGTGAGAGGGAGCGCCGCTTTCTTTCCATGCGCTGCCGTTTCGGCTATGACGGCGTTGAGGTATCGCTCGATGGCGTCCGCGGGGGCGCCTGCAACGGAGTAGAACGAACAATACCGGCATTTCTGTGCGCAGAACGGGATATGAACATAGAGCCCCGGCATTTATGGATAGCAATGAAATAACGGCGACAAGGCAGATGTTCTCATCGATCTGAAATCAGCAGTATGACTATATGCACGCAACATCAACCCTCCACTGAACCTCAGATTAAGAAAAGATCAACCACAGAGAAACGCGAGTGAGAGCACAGAGAAAAAAAGGTCGTGGAATGCAGCAAACAGGCGGACTTGTTTCGCCTTGTTTTTATCCGTATTCTCTGATCTCCCTCAGTGACCTCTGTGGTCGTCTTTTCTTTCATGAGGGATCGTGTCATTGCATGACCTTATTCCACGAAATCCTTGAGCGATTTGGAACGCGACGGCTGACGCATCTTGCGAAGCGCCTTCTTCTCTATCTGCCGTATGCGCTCTTTCGTGAGCGAGAACGTCTCGCCGATCTCCTTGAGCGTCTTCGGCGTTTCGCCGTTGAGGCCGTAGCGCGAGCGTATCACCTTCGCCTCGGTCTCGGTAAGCCCCTTCATCGCGTCCATGAGCGCGACATGCAGGTCGTTCTCGATGAGGTCATGCTCGGGCGGCTTGATGTTCTTATCTTCGATGATATCGAGGAGATTGCCCTCGACATCCGCATTGCTGAACTGCTCCTCGAGGGAAACGTGGTCCTTCGATATGTTCATGAGATAGTGAACTTCATCCTTCTCGATGTTCACTTCTTTGGCTATCTCTTCGACAGTGGGCTCATGCCCGAAACGGAGCGAAAGCTCCTTGGCCTTTTTCTCGATCTCAATGAGATTGTTCGCACGATTGAGCGGGAGCCGAATGAGCCGCGACTTCTCGCTTATCGCCTTGAGTATCGCCTGCTTTATCCACCAGACCGCGTACGAAATGAAATGATATCCCTTCTCCGGATCGAAGCGGTCGGCGGCGACGACAAGACCGATATTGCCCTCGCTGATGAGATCCTCGAGGAGAATGCCCGAGTTCTGATATTTCTTCGCGATGGACACGACGAAACGAAGGTTCGCCTTGATGAGCTTGGCCCGCGCGACCATATTGCCCGCCTTCACGAGCTTGACGAGCTCCACTTCCTCTTCGCGGGTGATAAGGCGTTCTTTCTTCGCATCCCCGATGTACAGCGAGATGTTGTTCTCGGTATTCCCTATGCGTACACGTTTCTTTTTGGGCTTTTTCTTGACGACGGGCTTTACAACTTTGACTTTCGGTGTTTTGACCGGGGGAAGCGCTTTCCCGTCCTTGCCCGGAAGTGCTTTTACTGCGGGCATTTCCTGTTTCGCATCTTTCGGCAGTACCGGATCCTTTTGCGCAACCGTTGCGGGTTTCGCCGCTGGAGGCGCGGAAGGCTTCGCCGGTGTAGATACTGTTATAGAAGGTTTCGATACCGGGGCGGGAGATCTTACCTGTGCGGATAGAGGCTGCTTGGCGGCCGGTATCGGAGTTTTTGCTGCTGCCGCAGGCTTAACAGCTGCATCAGGCTTTGCTGTCGCTGCCGAGACCGGCATAGCCGTCTTGACCGGCACAGCCGTCTTAGCTGATCTTTCTGACTTCGATTCTTTCGACTGTACGGGAGCGCCTTGCGGCTTTTCCGGATGTACAGTAGCGCTCATGCAATATCTCCTCCGCGCGATACGTTCATGCGGACGCGGGACACTGTCCCGCTTTGAAATGTGGGCCCGCAGGGACTTGAACCCCGGACCTAGTGATTATGAGTCACCCGCTCTAACCGACTGAGCTACGGGCCCTGAGCATTTGTGCCGGGGCATTATAGTGCATGGAAAAATATTGTCAAACGCCTTTCTCAGCGCGTGTGTGACTTTCTATTGTGGTAACGCAGCGAAATAATTGCAAATGGCTATGGTT
>JBBTBY010000051.1 GCA_038043445.1 Spirochaetota bacterium | reverse complement strand
GGTGAACGTTATCGCTGCGGTAATGTTCTTTTCCGTATCGAAGACGGGGATGCCGATCTTGAACGTGGTCTTCGGCACGAGCGGCGGTGTCTCCGACCAGCCCCGAGTCCGTGCCCGTTCAACACAGGCCGTGAATGCATCCTCTTTTCCCCATGCATCGCGCCCCTTGAGATCGAACGGATGACGGCTCTTCAGTGCGCGCAGCCGCTCCTCAGGCGTGAATGCGAAGAAGAGTACCCCCGCAACCGTGGTATAGGGATTGAGCGTCATATCATCGCTTCTTACCAATTCGCCGGGTTTCCCCGGATTGAACATGAAGCGCGAGAAAATATCCGCGTCGCCGAGATCGGACACGACAATGCTCGCATCGGGGAAGCGCTTATGGAACGGTGCAAGTTCACGGAGGATGAGCGTTTCCCTGCCGCTCTTGCGCGAATCCTTGAGGAGCATGCCGGGGAGTGTACCGATATGGTAGCGGGCGGCGGCATCCTTGGCAAGCATTCCTTCGGCGACAAGCGTTTGCGCAAGATGATATGCGGTCGTCTTATTGAGCCCCGTGCGGGAGGCGAGATCGGCGAGCATGATGCCGTCAGCCGCAGCGACAAGGCGCGTTATAGCGAGCGCCCGGGTGATCGATTGTATTTTCATTTTATAATGTGTAATGATTGTTTTATAATATGATATACTATAATACCGGGGACGGCAGGAGTCAAGCAGGGGCAGGGGCAATGCCGTTGCGTTAAGGAAAAAGAAACACGCATAACGTAACATCATTGGGACGGGGGATAAGGGGTTATTATTTTGCCAAGTATGCGTGGGTTATGGAGCAGGTGTCTGTTTCTATTCCCTTACCCGCGCTTCAACTATCGTTCTGATCGTGTTCACTGCGATAAGGATGAACAGGACAAGCGCGATAAGCCCTGCGAACACATCGCCGATATGCGTGTATATCGTCATGCCGGTACGTACCGTGAAGTCGGCTATCATCTGCCCCGCCGTCCAGAGTGGGAATGTGCGTTTTATGCGCCCGTAGGCGTCTACATGGCCGGTAACGCCGCAATTGGTGGCACGCAGCATATCGCGGCGGTTCTCTATCGCGCGAAACACGGAAATGGCGAAATGCTGCCACTCAGAACTGTCGGAATACGACCAGGCGTCGTTGGATATATTAAAGAGCACCTGCGCACCGCGTCGCACGAATTCGCGTATACTGTCGCCGAATGCGTCTTCAAAACAGATAGATGCCGAAAAGCGGTATCCCTTCTTCGGATGGGTGAACACCGTCGCCTCATGCCACGGCGTCCAATTGCCGGCGCCCGCCTTCTCAAGCTGATCGTACATGAAACCGATGAGGAAACTGAACGGCGGTATGTTCTTGAGCGGACTGTCATAGAACGGATATGCCTCGCCGAACGGCACCATGCGGCGTTTGGCGTATCGCTCCACGATAGCGCCATTCGTCGAAAGCAGCAGCGCCCCGTTGTAGAAATCCATCTTATCGGAATTGGTCCTTCGCCGGGCGAGCGGCGTACCGAGCAGCCATTCGCATTTCGAAGCATTGACACCCTGATACAGGCGATACACATTGAGATAGGACGCATATCCATTCTCCGCGAACGCTTCCATTGTCTTGACGCCGTTCGGTGTGTTCTTGAATTTCTCGACTTCGGGAAGGAAATGCTCATAGTAATCGAGCGTGGCGGATTCGGAGAATACGATAAGTGACGGTTGAGCCCGCGCCGCTTCGACGGCGAGTTTCGCCAATCGCTCGGCCACCACCGTCCCGTTCTGCGCCTTCCCGTTCACCGCATCGTTGTTCTTTATCTTCTTCGTGTCCATGAAGAAGAAGCTGCCCTTCGCGGGCTCGGTCGTGTATCTCCCCGTCCATCGATAATTGAAATCGTAGTTCTCCTGGACCAAAGCGACACGTTCGGTACGGAGTGCTGCATCGCCCGAGGAGCGACCAAGCGTTACCGCGCCGTACGTGAACATGCCGGCAAGGAGTGCGATAAGCGCGGCGGCTTCGATGATGACGGGGCGCGCAGGCGTGCCCGCATCGAATTCACCCGCACGGAAGCGGATGATGACGTCCGCGATCACGCCGTTGCAGAAATAGAGCGCGAACGATATGCCGAACACGCCGGTTACATCGGCTATCTGAATGAACGGCAGGTTCATGAACTGCGAATAGCCGAGTATGCCCCAGGGGAAGCCGAGAAAACCGACCGTGCGCAGATACTCGAGCGTGGTGAACGATGCGGCGAAGATGAAGGCGCGCGCATACGGCATGCGTTTCCCGAAATAGGAAGCGATGACGGCGGTGAGTGCATAGTACATCCAGAGTATCGCGAGTATGATGATGAAACTGAGGATGGCCACCCAGAGCGGCGTTTCCTTCAGCATATAGGAAGCCACCCAGAAGAGGAGTATCCCGAAAAATGTTACGGCAAAAACGGCGAAGCCGAGCAGTATCTTTTTCAATGACGATGTGTACACGATGATCGCCATTGGTATGACGGAGGCGTACGCTATCCAGAAGATGTTCTTCATGGGGAAAGCGAGCGATGTGGCGATACCGGTGATGAACGCGGCGATGACTATTTCACGTGTCGATAAACGGATCGTCCCATTATCCATGCTAGAGGCGCATCCCGCCCTTCTTGAGGAGCTCTATCGCACGTTTTTTGAATTCCTTTTCCGTGCGCGATTCGAGTATCATGACGACATACATGGTAAGATGCGACAGATCGGCGAAGAGCGACAGATGCTCCACATAGCGCGAATCCGCACCGCGCGGCGTAAGAAAGAGTATGATGAGATGCGCCGGTTTTTTATCGACGGAATCGAACGCGACGCCGTTCTTCGATGTGCCGAAAATGAGCACTTCTTTTTTAAGGTTTTCAAGATCGGTATGCGGGAACGCGACGCCGTAGCCTAGGCCGCTTGAAATGGAGCGCTCGTTCGAGAATACCTCATCCGCCGTAGCGGTCGGATCGACGGCGAGCCCCTGCGAGGCAGCTTTTGAGATGAGTTCATGTATCGTTGCGCGCTTATCCGTCGACGCGATATCGAGGAAGACGTAGCTGTTCTTGATGGATGCTACAAGACTTTTAAGGGCTTGTTCCATGCCGATATACTACCACAGCCGGTGAAAAAGACAATGTCGATCTTGTTACCCCTCTGCACAGGCATGCGCGGCGACGCCCTGTGTATCCCATGTTTCGAACACCGCGCGAACGTTCTCAGGCCGCGCGCCGGGGCCGAATTCGCATTGCGCGATGACGCCGCCGTTCGATGAGAGATCGTTGCGCACGCTCCGTACCGCATCACGCACGGCGTTCACATCGGGCGAGGGGAGTATATGCTGGCGGTCAATCTCGCCCCAGAACGTTATCTTCCCTTTGTACGCGGCGAGTCTGTCCACGCCCATGCAGAAGATCTGGGAATTGATCGCGTCAAGGCCCGCATCGATGAGATCGGGATAGATGTCGAGTATAAAACCGTCGGAATGCATGAACGCTTTCTTCCCTTTGCTGTGTGCGAGATCGATGTAGTCCTTATACAGCGGCAGGAACAGTTCCCGCCACATCGCAGGCGCGATGAGAAGCGAGTTCTGTGCGCCCCAGTCATCCATGAACGTGATGCCGTCCACGGCGGTGTCCGTCCACAGATCGAGCTCTTTCATGTAGAACGAATGGACGATGTCGATGAGCGACCGCACCTGCTCCGGCGATTCATAGAGATCGATGTACAGGTTCTCGCTCCCGCGGAGGAACTGTATGCGCTCGAATGGCCGCGGGCAGCAGGCGGCATTGATGAATTTGTCCGAAGCCCTGCATGAGCTGTCGGCAAGATCTTTATCGAATGAGAGCATCTCTTCCGGCGCGCGTACTTTTTCAAGATCGTCCCATGTCCGCAGCAGCGGCATTTTCACTTCCCCGTGCACGCCGTTCTGCACGTTCTCGAAGACGCATCCCCACTCGTCGCGATAGGTGCCGATGCGGTACATATCCCCCTCGCGTGACGGCTGCCGTGCGTAGCGTACACCCGGCCCGCCGATATCGGACGGGAAGTCGCGGACGAGCGCATCCACTGCGTCATTATGATGTATCTTCGCCCAGGGCGATATCCACAGGTGACGAGGTGTCCGATCGGGGCTGTCGAATTCCAGCGAGGCATAGACCAGTTCTCGTGATGTCATATCATCGCTCCTTGTCGTATTATGGATAATATATACCAGGATGGGAACGCGCGGGTATATTTTCTTTACTTTTTACGGTGTGATTTTTACCCGACACGTGATATAGTACGGGGATGGACAGGTATTTTGTGGAATTCCCGCGAGTCGACTTTCCCCGACTCACCCATTTCGGATATATTGAAACGCCCGGGGAAATGCATGCACAGCCGCATTACCATTATGGGTACGAAGTGGTATGTTTCTCTCAAGGCGGCGGAACAGTATCCATTGCCGACGATATTCGCCCGTTCACGGTGAACGAAGACGATGTGCTTGTAACGACGCCGGAATTCCTCCACCGATTCGATTACACGCCGGTAAAAGGGCGTGCCTCCTACTATTGGCTCGGTTTTCAGACCGGAACTTCGGTAGCCCGGGCGATCAGTTCGAGCATTTCGCCGCCGTCCGTATATACATCGAAACCATCCGATGCCTCTTATATAGAAGAAACGGCTGTCGGCATTGACGGTATCGCGGACGGGGTGCGTATCAATCGTTATGCATTGATAGACCGCATGCCGGAAGCGGCCGTCGTGTTCGATAGCATACGCGATGAACTTGTCCATACGCGTACGTATGCGCGTGAGATGATACATCTGAAAGCGGTCGAGCTTTTCACGCTGATATACCGCCGCCTTGCGGGTGAACAGCCCGCGCGCGATGATGCCATGTCGCTCCTTGCCGCGTACATGAAAAAGAATTATGCACGCGCGATAACACTTGCCGAGCTTGGCGAGGTGTCTGCGCTCAATGCGTCGTATGTGAGCCGGCGCTTTAAGGAAGTGTTCGGCGTTTCGCCGATAGCGTATCTCACCGAAAGACGGATAGCCGCCGCAAAGCGCATGCTCGTTCTCGGGAAGACCGCCGCAGAAACAGCACGGCTTTCGGGTTTCACAGATGTTCATTATTTTCGAGCGGTGTTCAAGTCCGTTGTCGGCATGACGCCGATCGAGTATGCGCGGTCGAAGAGCACATTCCCCGTCAAAACGCATTCTTCCGGCCGAAAATAGTATACGCAACTTTTCCACCGAAAAAAATGCCGCTATCGTTCGGGATCTCGGGTCGGCGCGGTTCAGCGAATATCGTGACGCTCACGCGCAGTGCGTGAATATTCGTATGCAGCGGGTATCGATGCATGATCTCCCCGTTCCGCTTTTTCCATGAGCGCGCGCTCGTAACTCACGTTCATCTCGCGGGCGATCGGCCGGGCCACGGCGAATCGGTATTTCGCCCATTGCTCCGTCTCTTTCCGGGTGCCCTGTGAGACGATGCCCTTAATGCGGAGAATGGACGCAAGCTTTTCATCGGTAATGAGCGCTCGCCTCCAATTCTTGTTCATCGTCAGGTAATCCTGATACCCCCGCGAAAGATAGAACGGTATGAAATCGTCGCAGAACTTCTCGTAGGATATCTGCCCCACCCAGAACAAAGCGTACATCTGCTGCCATTTTATGGTGGCTTCCCCGCCGATCTGAAAATTCATCGCGGGTACAACGCCGTCGACGTGGGGGTGAAAGCCCTTGAGAAGTCCCACATCGGGAATGCTGCCGACGATGTTCGGATTCCATCCGATGATCGCGTTGAGCCTGATGTTGTTTTCTTTCGCCGCCATGAAGAGGAGAAAGTCGATAGCGACACGCCGCCGCTCCGGATCGGCCTCGGGTGTCGCACAGGCGAAACGGAAGCTCGATACGGGGTCTTCGTATGCAGGGCCCTCGAAATAGCGGTACAGTTCCGGGCTGTCCTTCCCGGGATAGGGAAAGTCGATGATGCCCACCTCGAAACCGTTGTCCGCCGCCTGACGTTCAAGCATGCCCGCATCGAACGTTCCTGTCGGTATGAAGAGCGAACGCTGCTGCACGAAGAACATGACCGCGTCATCGCGGTTGAGCCCCGAGAACCCCGGCGTGGAATACCGGCAATAGTTGGAAACGATATCGAATTTCGCGCGGTAGGGTCCGTAGTTCATGTCGATCTTCTTCCCTTTTATCCCTGCGAATTCTTCGACGACGCTTACTGTGCAGTCATGATCAAAGTCGATATGTTCGCGCGCCTTTGTCGTAATGACGTTGAACATGCTCCCTTCGATCATCTGCATATGGTACCGGGAATTGGCTATCGGGGTCAGCGCCATGAGCTTCTGTTCAATTCCCGATATCGCCGCCGCATGTTCGTTCATTTTCGTACGAAGTTGAGCTATCCGCGCTTCGCCGCCGCTTTTTTCCGGCGCCGCCAGCTCGCGTGTGAGCGCATCGATGGCATTGCTGTGGGTGCCGATCTCCCGTTTCGCTTTGGTATCGTAGAATTTATTCTTCTCGACGATCTTGCAGATATCGATGAATTCCTTAAAGGTGGCGGGGGGTACATCCGAACCCGTATAGCGCTTGAGCATGGATTTGTTGTAGAACATGCGCACGATGTGGAGCGTAAGCCCTATCGCCATGTATTCCTGCATCTCGGGGATGTAGCAGTTGCGAAGACCGTCTTTCATCGTATCGCGCAGCGCGACATGTTCGAATTCGTTCCCCTTGTTGTACGGATTGGGCGACATCACATATTCGGTGAGCGGCGTGAAATAGCGCATGTAATAGGAAACAAGAAGGGGATACGCCACCATGCCGTCGCGCATGAGGTCCGCCGGCGTTCCGCCGACCATCTGAGTGGTGAACCATTGGGGGTAGGTCGTCTCGGGGATTGCTTCCTGTACGACACGCACGTTCGGGTGAAGCTTTCGATATTCGGCCCCCATGAAGTTCAATCCGTCGCGGGCTCCCGGTTCAAGGCTCCAATGCGCGACCCGTACGGTTATTTTTTTTGATGCTGCGCCGCGCGGGACCTTGATGCGCATGCCGGGTGACGGCTGATTTTTCTGATCGATATCAGGATAGTTGACGTCCACGATCTTATCGGCCGTGGTATTGTACAGTGCGGCTATCGATAGGAGCGTATCGCCGGCCTTCACCGTATAGACGTCCTCCGACGGTTCGCTATTGTTGAGAAAGACGATGAACGCCGACGCGACGAACGCTATGCCGATGACGATTATCCCCATATATCCGCGAACGAATGCGAGTGCTTTGTTTATCATTTTTCGATCATCCTTGTGTTATAGTCCTGTATTGCGCGGAGCTTATACGCATTTACGTTCGTTCCCGTGATGTGCCGGCCGATGTCCAGCTGCTGATTCGGATGATCGTACACCCAGATGGCCGACAACGGCACCCCGGCGTTTTCAATGGCGGTCATCACTTCTATAAACGAATCCTTCTCTTTTTCCTGCGATAGCTTTCTGTCCGAATTAAACTCGAGCACGAAGAGCGGCTTGCCGATTTTGGCGGACGCTCTCATTGCCTCGTGAACGATCTCGCTGAACGAGGCCGGCTTCGCTTTATCGAAGTACGGTGTCGTTATCGAATCGGGATAAATATGAACGCTTACTACCGGGTATGGATCAGGGTTGTCGCGCGCAAGTATCTCATGGAATTGTTCAATCGTATCCGTTGTCCAGGTGTTTTCTCTTGTGTTGTGCCACGCACCGTTTCGTGGAAGCGCATTGCCGGTAATAACGATATGCGTTGTATCGATTCTGCGTACCGCGTCCGCAAATTCCCTGAATGTGGAAAGCATGACGGGCGAAGTCATAATGTCCATTTCCGTGCGCTTGGGAACACCGTATCGTTCTATCGCCTTGCTCGCGGCGATCTGATCGCGGGCATTGGGTTTGTCCACCATGAGCGAGAACTCGTTGCCGAATTCCCATCCCCATATCGATCTCGAATTCCTGTATCGCGATACGACATCGCTGACGTAGTCCTTCATGAAGCGCACCGTTTTCGATCCCCCGTTGCCCCAGGCGGTATGCGGCTCATCGAACAGTTCCGGCACTGTTTCTATCCTCCAGAACAATGACGGGATAAGACCGATGTCGTACTGCTCCGCGGCCTTTACGAAATCATCGAATTTCTGAAAATAGAGGTCTTTATTCGTCTGATAGAGTGCCCATTCTGTCGGCCAGAAGCCGCATGCGGCGAAACGCACGAAGGGGATGTGATGCCGTGCAAGTGCAGCAAATCCGTCGCGATACGATGTATCGATGCTTTCATTCGTGACGGTGCGCCGAAATCCGCTGAAATAGTTTATTCCCATGGCGCGATACGGCCGGCCATCCTTGAGGAGCAGACCATTCGATACCGAGAGGCTGCCAAATGCCGTTCCGGAGATAAGGAGCAGTGCGGATAGGAGTCTCATAGAACCCTCCGGAAATGACTATATCATACAATGACGATTATAGGCAAGTATCGAATCGCGTACCTTGACTTTCCTGCCAATAAGTAGCATCATCTTGCCATGGCGCCTGGCACGGTCATCAATCTGTACGACCGCCTCCGCACGCGGGACCTTCCCGTCAGTGCCGTACATGCGGTATCATCGCGGGACTACCCTGCTCATGCTCACGATTATGCCGAATTGATAATCGTGACCGGCGGATGCGCGCTTCATCGTGTCGGGGACGCTGCAGAGCCGCTCACGCGCGGATCGGTGTGTCTCATCGGCACGTTCGTACACTCGTTGTCCCGGGTGAAAGGATATGCGCGGTACAATATCGCTTTTTCCAGGGAAATGCTGGCGTCCCTCGGCGGGGATGTCTGGGGCATTCCCGGCTTTCACTCGTTCTTTCTGACGGGGATCACGGCGCCACGCGTTCTCACCGAGAAACAGTTAGCGGCGGCGGATATCGTCGCGTCGCGTCTAGTCCAGGAATGCAGAAGTTCCGTGCCCGGGGCGCAGACCCTCGCCCGAGCGGCATTTTCGGAACTCGTCGTAGTGCTGTCGCGTTCCTTCACCGCATCGGTGAAACATGCCGGGCGGGATGCATACGCCGAGATATCGCGCATCGCATGGCATCTCGAAACGAATTACCGCATGCCGATAACCCTGTCAGCGCTCGTCGACAGGTCGACACTGTCGCTTCGGCATCTGATGCGCATGTTCAGAACGCTCTACGGCGTCAGCCCCATCGAATATGTGCTTATACTGAGAATTCGCCATGCCGCGTCGCTCTTGCGTATCGCAGCGAAACGCATCACCGATGTCGCATTCGAGTCCGGGTTTTCCGACAGCAACTATTTTTCACGGCAGTTCAAACGGGCAATGGGGTGCACCCCGCGGGAATATCGTGCACAGTCGATAGAACACGATCGAGGACGGCATTCAAAAATATAATGGATTTTCCCCTCCATTGGCCGATAATCTAAGCGGGCGCTCTTCGCCCACACAGCACACGATAAGGCGGCATTTCATGGGCGAAACCGACCGTTCCGCGGCATTTGAGCGCTATTTCAGCGATATCACCCAGACAGTAGCGGCGCTCGAACGCCTGGCCGAACACTACCGCAGCACGCGTGCCGGGAAACGAGAGAGCGATCTTCTCATCGACGACGTTCTCCCCCCTGCCGATGTCACCGCGCTCATGGGCGATGTCGAGGAGCGTGCCGCGAAACTTAGGACCTACGCATCGTACGGCTTTAACATCGATAAACTCATCGCCAAGTACGACCTCAACCTCAAGGAGCAGTTCATACTTTTCAGCATGATCGTGCGTTCGCTTTATGAGGACGGCACGGCGGTGGCGCTCAAACGCATCCTTGAGCTTGCGAGCGTTCGCGGCGAGCTCTACGTGACGAATTATCAATACCTTGCCCCGACGGCGCCGCTCATCGCCAACGGCATACTCGCCGTTACGCGCGATGCGGCGAACCCCGAGGCGCTCCCGGATTTTCTGCGCTCGCAGGTGAGCTTTGCGGACAGCAGAACGCTTTTTGTGCTCCTTGAGCAGGCGCCGTGGAATTACCTCGAACGCGCGGCGGAGACGGAATGCCGGAAGCGCTCGGAGCGGAAATTCGAATCGATAATCGAACGGATAACGCCCAAGGAGATAGTCGCTGAGCTCAACCGTTCTGTCGTCGGGCAGACGCGCGCGAAACGCGTGCTCGCCGTGCAGGCGTATCTGCATTATCTCCGCGTGAAGAAGAGCGACGCGGTCCCGCTGCGATCGAACATCATGATGATAGGCCCCACCGGTGTCGGCAAGACGTTCCTTGCGAAAAAGCTCGCCGAAATACTCGCCATACCGTTCACCCGTGCGGATGTCACCACGCTCACCGAGACCGGTTATGTCGGGGACGATGTCGAGATCGTGCTCTATGATCTTGTCCGCGAAGCGGGGGGCGATCAGGCGCTCGCGGAAAAGGGCATCGTGTTCCTCGATGAAGTGGATAAGATCGCGAAAGCGGAAACGCATCAGTCGACGACGGGCAACCCCTCCGACAAGGCCGTGCAGGAAGCGCTCCTTTCCATGCTCAACGGCGAACGCATACGCGTCCCGGAAACGGGCGACCGCCGCACGATGCACTCGGGCGAAGGCCTTCTCATGAACACGCACAATATCCTGTTCATCTTCGGCGGCGCCTTCGTCGGTCTCGATAAGATAATCGCCGACCGCATGAAGGGTGATACCACGCTCGGGTTCAATGCATCGCTCACGCGGAATTCCGAGGAGCGCGATACGCTTCTCAAACAGGTGGATATGAAGGACCTTGAGAAATTCGGCATGATACCGGAATTCCTCGGACGCATTCCCATCGTCGTACCGCTCACCAAGCTCACGAAGTCGGAGATGGAATCGATACTCACCACGAGCCCGGATTCCCCGCTCATCAAATACGCCGAGTTCTTCCGCGCCATGGGCAAGCGCCTTGTCATCAGCGGCGACGCGGTGGCTTCCATTGTCGATCGGGCTATCGCCATGGACACCGGGGCGCGCGCGCTGAAAAGCGTCGTCGAGAACATCATGGTGAACGTTCTTTACCATTATGAGGACATTACCGGCGGATCGCTCAAGATAACGAAGCGTCTGGTCGCTCAAGCGCTCGATGAGGACATGACCGCTGTGCCAGCGGGTGCGGTAGAAACGAAAAAGATGGCATAGACATCCTCACCATTGATTGACAATTCCTCAACATCCGCTGTATAATGCGCTCAGGCGGAGTGCTTTGTACGATAGCAGCGATAATTGCACCTATAGTACACTCCCCTTGTTATACCAGACATACCGGAGCAACGGAGCCGGTACGGCGAAAGCCGTTAAGGAGAACACCATGAAACACATACTCATCCTCATGGCATCGATCGTTACGCTGGCATATGCCAAGGACGGCGTAAAGGCCCAGGCGAGCGTTGTCGGCGGCGATGTCCGCTATTATGAAGCGCGCGAATCGAAATCGCAGCCGCTTACTGAGAGGACGGAACTTTCAGCGGGGAGCCGCATCGTCACCGGGCGCGACGGGAGCGCCGAGTTGACGCTCTCCGACGGGAGCCTCTTACGTATCGGTCCGAATACGAAGATAGACTTAAAGACGCTCGCGTTCTCCGCCGGTGAACGGCGCGTGAGCACCAAGGTATCGGCGGGGAAACTGTTCGCATCGATAAAGAAGATGACGCAATCGACGTTCGATGAAGTGATATTCGAGACGCCGACCGCAGTGGCGGCCGTGCGCGGCACGGAGTTCGGCATGAAGGTCAATGACGACGGGAGTTCATCGCTCTTCGTCAAGAACGGCTCCATGCTCTTCGGCGATCAGATGGTCGCCGACGGCATGATAGCGCAGGCAGCAAGCGACGGGACCGTTACACCGCCCCGGACTGCTACCGCCGAGGAATCGAAGGATATGACGACGGTGACCGATGCGACGTCCGCGCCAAAGGGAACCGCGACCGACGGCGGGTCTGCGACGCCTCCGTCCGACGGGGGAAGTGCACCGAAGAAGGACGACGGCGATCCGCTCAAATTCAATATGGGCCTCGGTATCGATTCTGTCTCGATCAACGGCGAGAACTGGACGCGCATCCATGCGCTCCCGGAATTGAACGTATGGAAGTTCGGCATTGCCCTCGATGTCGAAGTGTTCATAAGCCCCAGCGGCAGTCTTTCGGCAAAGGGGTGGGATTTTTCATCCACGCAGGCGGCAGTGGACACGCTGCTCCGGAAATTCTACTACATTCGCTTCAATAAGAAAGAGAACGTCGTTCAGGGTAATGAGCTTTTTTTTGGCAAATTCGGCACGCTCACCGGGGTGACGATAGGCGAAGGCCTTATCATGAACAATTATGCGAACACGCTCGGCTATCCGATCGACAAGCAGCTCGGGCTTGAGATCGCGCTCGGCAATATCGGACCGATGAAGTTCGGCATGGAAGGGATGGTGAACAATGTCGCGGACATCGCCGGCGGCGGACCGATAGTCGGGACACGCCTTTTCTTCTCGCCCCTCGCGCCGACAAAGGCGCCGCTCTTTGACCGGATGCAGATAGGGCTTACATTCGTCGGTGATATCAATCAGTATGCTTCGAAATCGCTTAAGGACGGGTTCACGGTCACCACGAACATCACCGGTCCGGCGTATGTGGATTTCACGAACACGTATCATCTCACGAATAATCCGGTATTGTCCGTGACGACGACGCTCGCTGTCGACGCAGGCATCAGCGATTTCTTCGGTATTGCCGGCGCCGATCTTATCATACCGATCGGGGATAATCTTAAGATCTACGGTCAGTATGCGGCCAATCTCGATACGCGCCAGAGTGCGGACGGCAATGAAGCGCAGGGCTGGGGATTATCGGCCCCGGGCATGCATCTCTTCTTTAAGCCGTTCTTCAGCATGCGGCTCGAGTATCGCCTCTTCAACGGCTATTTCCGCGGGCAGTACTTCGATTATCAGTACGACTATCGCCGTGCGAATTTCGGCCCCGGCGGTGTCGTCGTGACCGCGGATTCGCTTCTTTCACCGCAGAACGTCAACGGCGTGTACGGGACCGTCACCGTCGGATTGTATCTCATCGACGTCATTGTCTCGTACGAGCATCTCTTTTCGAGCGGCAGTCTCAACGATATCAACTTCGAGGCGCGCGCCGTGCTCAATAAGGACCTCCTCAAAGGGATACCGGTCATTAAGGATTACCTCGGCGAGGCGAACGCGTACTACATCAAGCGGCACATCCTCAATTACCAGTCGTTCTTCACTGCCACCGCGAACGTGATAGCCGGGGCGAAGCTCGGCATTAAGCTCGGCGGCAATACGATGTTCGTCTATGAGCTTCAGCTCACCTATCGCTACAACGAGGCCGGTCTCCTGATACCGGATTCCAAGATGAATATCGGCGCCATGACGGTGTTCTAGGGGGAGATGCAAGAGCGATGCAGCACGTCGTATTCCTATTACTCGCCCTTTCGTATACGGCGGGGCTGGCATCGCTCATGCTCACGCTCGCGCGTTACCTCGCGCGGCATGATGTCACGTCGCGGCGGGGCATCGTTTTCATGGCGAGCGCCACCGCATCGGTGATATCGATAACGCTCAATTACTATATGACGCTCATCGGCGGTTTTCCCTCCAATCCGATAATGCTGTACGTTACGGACATCGGCCTTGCGATAATCGTGTTCGCGCTTCCCGCATACGCACATTCGCTTTCGGGCTTCGCCTATGCGCGCATCGCGGATAAGGTCTGTGCTCTGTTCTCCGCGTTCGTGTGCCTCCTCATCACGGCTTCCTATTTCTTCCCGAATGCGGTGTCCATGCTCATGTGGCTGCCCCCGTTCGTGCTGGGGCTTACGGTGCTGTATACGGCGGGCATCGGCATCGCGCATATTCTCATCGGTGCGCGCGGGGACGTGTTCGCACAGCGCCTTTTCACTGCGGCACTTGTCGGCGGCATATTGATATGGCTTCTTCTCGAGCTTGTGCAGCCGATAAAGAACGCGCTCGGGGATATTCCGTCAGCGGTCGTAGCGCTTGTCGCGTTCTATTTCCTCGCAAGTTCGCTCCTTCTCTTCGCGGGCATACGCGGCATCATGCATACTCGTTCCGCCCCGATAGCCGAAGCGGCGGCGCGCTACGGGCTTACCTCACGCGAGGCGCAGATAATCGAGATGCTCGCGAGCGGGGAAAGCTACAAGGCCATCGCCGATGTGTTCGGGATAACGATGCCCACGGTGAAAACGCATGTGAGCAAAATATATGAAAAGACCGGTGTCCGGAGCAAGTCCGCGCTTGTGCATAAATTCGCCCGTTCGGAAGCGGCGCACTAACGCTTATTCGAGCGTAACGCCGGTATATCGATAAAAAGTAAAAATAATGCCAGAGTACTGCATGATAGTGCTGGAATCGCGATGGCGGCGTGCGTATATTCTCGTTGCACTAATGACCGTTACAAAAAGGATGTGGCTATGACAAGCTTGAACCGTAACGATTTTCGCGATCCCCCGCCCGCATGGCGTTCCGTGCCGTTCTGGTCGCTCAACGATGACCTTGCTCCCGGAGAGATCGAGCGTCAGCTCATCGCGTTCAAGAAAGGCGGTTTCGGCGGCTCGTATCTGCACAGCCGCATAGGCCTTCTCACCGAGTATCTCGGTGACGACTGGTGGAAGGCGATGGATGCCGGCGTAAAAGCGAGCGAGAAGCTCGGGATAGAGGCGTGGTTCTACGATGAGGACAAATGGCCGAGCGGTTTTGCCGGCGGCATAGTGCCGCTTGCGAGCGAGGACTATCACGCGCGTTATATCGTCCGGCTTGTGAAAGGCGATGCCGTTCCCCCGCATGGCGAACTCCTGACTGAAGATGAGCGGTATCAGTACTACTCATGCAAGGCAAAGATGGGCAATGCCTGGTTCAACGGCACCTGCTGGGTCGATCTTATGAATCCTGCCACCGTGAAGGCATTCATCGATTCAAGCTATAAGCCGTACGCTGAGCGGTATCGATCGAAGATAGGGAAGTCGGTGCACGGGATTTTTACCGATGAGCCGCAGATATCGCCGCGCAATGAATGCCGCAACACCGGTTCGCTCCCGTATTCGCCGCTGACGCGCGATGCGTTCAAGGCACAGCACGGCTATGATTTTGTGGGGAACATCGCTTCGCTCTTCGACGATGTCGGTGATTTCGCTTCGGTGCGATATGATTATTTCCGTACGATAAGCAGACAATTCGAGATGAGTTTCTCCAAGCAGATAGGCGACTATTGCGAGTCTACCGGGCTTACGTGGACCGGTCACTTCAACGGCGAGAATTCCTTCCGCACGGTCATGCTCAATGTCGGCAATATGATGGCGCATTATCGGCACATGCAGCGGCCGGGCATCGATCATCTGGGCCTCCATATTTCGGGCGTCGTCTTCATGATGAAAAGTCTCTCGAGCGTGGCCAATCAATACGGGCGCGACAGACGGCTTTCGGAGATGTTCGGTATCAGCGGACAGAACATGAATTTCGAGGACAGGAAGTGGATAGCGGATTGCCACGCGGTGCTCGGCGTCAATCACATCTGCCCGCATCTTTCGCTTTACAGCATGAAGGGATGCAGAAAGCGCGATTATCCCCCCACGATATCGCCGCAGCAGCCGTACTGGAGCTTCAACAAGCCGGTTGAAGACTACATGGCGCGCACAAGTTATCTTTCGAGTGTCGGGACCTACGCCGCTGAAATGCTCGTGCTTGTCCCTCTTGAAAGCGCATATGTCGATTATGCGAACGGTACGGAGCCGGGAAAGACCGGCGATGAGCGTTTCAATGCGTTCACGCGTACGCTCGATACGCTCCTTGCGCATCAGCGCGATTATGACCTCGGCGATGAAGAGATCATCTCCGAGAAGGGCATGGTGAAGGATGATGCGCTCCAAATCGGCGATATGCAATACCGCGCGGTGATGCTGCCGTATCTGCGGACGATCCGGGCAAGCACCATCGCTGTCCTTGAAAAATTCGCCGCCGAGAAGGGCATTATCCTTGCCGCGGGGGCGCTCCCCGATCTCGTCGACGGCAGAAAGAACGATGACATGATACGGCGTCTTACGGCGATAACGCGTGTGCTCCCGGAGAACGATGTCGCCGCCGCTCTTGCCGCTGCCGTACCGCCGCGGGTGAACGTGGTCGGAACGAATAAAGCGAACGTGTGGGTCTCCCGCCGGCTTCTTCCCGGCGGAAGCATGACCATGTTCTTCAACCGCTCACGGCTCGAAAATGCCGATGTGTCGGTCACGCTTTGTGATATGGAGAACCCTGTACTTTGGGATCCCGCATCGGGTGAATGCTTTTCGCTCGATGTGAAGGACGGCTCCGTTCGCGTAACGCTTGCGCCCGCGCAAAGCGTTTTCATTGCAACGGGGAGTGCATCGAAGACGAAGATAGCCGGGCGCTACTGTTCGGCATCGAAGGGGGAGATAGCAGCAGCGCTTTCGGGTGTCTGGCGCGGCAAGCGTCTCGACCCCAATGCGATAACCCTTGATTTCGCGCGGTATTCGATCAGCGGCGCTTCCTTTTCCGCGGCGGAACCGGTGCTCGGCATACATGAACGACTTACACGCCAGGTGTATAATGGAACGCTGATGCTGGCATTCGATGTTGCTGTTGAGACTACGCCGAAGAACTGTGCACTCGTCATCGAGCAGCCGGAAATGTACACGAGCATTACGGTCAACGGCAGCACGGTCGCTTTCGGCAAGGATATCTATCGCGATATCTCGTTCCGAAAGACCGATGTAACGAAGCACATGAAGTCCGGGACCAATACGGTTGAGCTCTCGCTCGATTACACGCCGCCGAAACCGACAAGCCGCGACGCGCGTGAGCGCTACGGAAGCGAGATAGAAAGCATCTATCTCATCGGTGATTTCGGTGTGCGGGCGAACGCATCCGCCGTGCCGGCGCGCTCTATCCGCAATGAACGCGGCGATCTGCCCGCCCGCCCCGTGCATCGATTCTCATCGTTCAGCATTGTCGATGAGCGCGAGGAATTCGACGGCGATCTCGCTGTGTCGGGTTATCCGTTCTATGCAGGCGCTTTCGAATTGAAGCGTTCGTTCACGCTTACGCCGGAGAAGGGCAGGCGATATGTCCTCACATTCCCGGACGCAGAAGCGACGGTCATCACTGCTGTTGTGAACGGGAAGAAACTTCCGCCGACGGCATGGAGCCCGTGGGAGATCGATATCACCAGCGCCGTGCGTGCGGGTGAGAATTCGATGACGCTTACGCTCGTCAACTCACTGCGAAATCTCCTCGGGCCGCATCATCATATCGGCGGGGAGCTCATCGCGGTCGGTCCCGTGTCGTTCACCGGCCGGGGCGGGTGGCCGTCGCTCACTGACGGAGATAATGACTGGTTCGATGTGCGGAAGAACGGCACGACGAAGATATGGACGGATGACTATCATCATATCCCGTTCGGACTGCTCACGCCGTCCGTTATCGAGATGCGATGATATTCCCCGACCTGTGATGACGTTACGGTATTAAAGAACAGATCCAATCCTGCGTTCATCATCGCAACCCTCGGCTCCCACCTCGGCAGGCTCGGAGCAACGGCTCGGGAAGCGAAATGATCAATATTGTATGAACACATGATGCCGTTCCCTGAGCGGAGTCGAAGGGGACGTTGGCGATCTTGCCGAGGGATGATCATCATTCCTGCCGTTACAGCATTGTCCCCCGCGAACGGGGATGACGAGGCAGTGGCCGATCAGATGCCGAAGGGCTCGATATCGATGTCCATGTTGAGCCTGTCGCTCAGGGCGATAAGGCCGCTTTTCAATTCGCGAAGGTTCATCGATTTCGGCACTTCAAGCACCATGGTCATCTTGAAGAGAGGAGTGCCCGAATGCGGCGCGCGGCCGACAGCGGTATCGAGCGAGAGCACATTGATGCGGTGATCCTTGAGGTATGTCGTTACCCCGTGCACGATGCCCTTGCTGTCCTCGCCGACCATGCGCACCGAATACTCAAGCACATCGTCCTTTGTGCCGCGGGCATGCACTTCTTTCACGCTCACCGTAAGATCGGCAAGCGCATGCATGGCCTTCTCCATGCCGGGCGCATTCTCACGCGGGCCCGCAAGCAGCATGAGCACGGAGAAGTGGTCGCCAAGGAGCACCATGCGCGAATCCGCAATGCTGAAGCTCATCTTCACCGCAATATCCGAGAGCGATTCCACAATGCCCGGTCTGTCGGGGCCGTACGCGCAGAGAAGATAGTGGATATCCATTGCTGACTCCTTGCTGAACTATCGGTGGATAATGGAATGTACCATAGAATGAAAGAAGCGTCAAACGGCGCGTGGAGACTGTCACAAAATAGAGAGAACAGCGGGTTGCAACCCGCTGTTCTCCGTGATGCGGCAGAAATTCTCATGACCATAATCGTATTTTGGGAAGTATCTGATATTTTCACAGCAGTTCCAACGTCGACAGATATTGTATTTTATTCCATATACCGTACAATTCCGACGTCACAGGGTCCGGAAATGAAGATGAGAATCCGTATGAAATATATCCTCCTAGCCGTCCTCGGTATAACCCTCCTCTCCTGCGGAGCGAAAAAGAACATACCGAGCGCACGCGGTGCCGAAACGAAGGGCGGATACAGCATCATTCAGGCGGGAAAGACGAACATAACGCAGGTGCTCGAGGAGAGCGGCGTTGTGGCGCCGATGACGAGCGCGGACGTTGCATCCCGGGTGAGCGGGCGTGTGGTCCGCATACGCACGCGCGAGGGAGCGTATGTTAAGCGCGGCATGATAGTCGCCGATGTCGAACCCGACCTTCTGCAGACGAAGACGATAACCGCGGTGGTGAATAATTACGAGAAGGCAAAGATAGAGCTCCGTACGGCAAAAGACGACTATGATCAGAAAAAAGGGCTGTACGATAAAGGGTTCATACCGGTGAACGAGATGAAACGCGCTGAGGATGCGCTTTCCGTTGCCGAGATGAACAATAAAGCGGCGAAGGACGAGTATGAGCGCTCTCGCGACGAGATAGGCGGTACATCCGGCGAGCGCCTCGGGATAACCTCGCCGCTGACGGGCATCGTGCTCAACCGGTATGTGGAAGAGGGCGAGCTTGTCGTGGGCGAATCGACGATGCGAAGCGGCACGAAACTTTTCACCATAGCCGATCTCTCGCGGCTCGTCGTGAAGGTGAACATCAATGAGGTCGATATATTCAAGCTCGGTGTGGGTTATGATGTGGCGATAAGCATTGCGGCGAACCCGAACGAGCGCTACGGCGGACGTGTATCGAAGATAGCACCGTATGCGGAGGACAGGAGCGGGATAAAGATATTCCCCACTGAGATCACGATACTGAAAGAGGACAGCCGGCTCCGCCCGGGGATGAGCGCGTCGATAAAGGCGAGCATCAAGGCGAAGGACAATGTCCTTTCTGTGCCGGTCACAGCGCTTTTCATCGATGAGGGCGGGGAATACGTGTTCGTGCCGGGGGTGAAGGGCGTGGAGAAGCGCATGGTGAAGCGCGGGATAAACGATACGAAGATGGTCGAGATCGTTTCGGGATTGAAGGAAGGCGAAAAGCTCTACAGCGATATACCGTACAAGGAACTCGCGCAGAAGCCGGCATATGTACCGGTCGGCGGAAAAAAGGACTGACATGGCGAAGAAGCATGTGCGTCCGCTCATCGAGCTCTCCGGTATCGGGAAGACCTACGCGATGGGTGACAGCCCCGTGCATGCGCTTTGTGATATCGATCTTTCGATAGCGCGCGGAACGTTCTCGGCGATAATCGGACCGTCGGGGAGCGGCAAATCGACGCTCATGAACATCATCGGCTGCCTCGACAGGCCGACGCGCGGGAGATATCTCCTTGACGGCGTGAACGTGGCGGGGATGAAGCCCTCCGAACTTGCGCACGTGCGGAACAGACAGATCGGTTTCATTTTCCAGAATTTCAATCTTCTCTCGCGGTACAATGTCTTTCACAATGTGGAGCTGCCGCTTATCTATTCCGGTTTAAGCGCTCTGGAGCGGCGTGAACGCGTGCTTGAGGCCGTCGCGCGGACGGGGCTTACCGACCGCATACGCCATCGCCCGAGCGAACTTTCCGGCGGACAGCGTCAGCGTGTGGCGATAGCGCGTGCGCTCGTTAACCGCCCGTCGCTCATACTTGCCGATGAACCGACGGGGAACCTCGACAGCGTTACCGGCAGGGAGATACTCACAATATTCCGCGAACTCGTCAAGGCGGGGAATACCATCATCATCGTAACGCACGATCATGCGGTTGCGAAGTCGACACAGCGACGTGTGGTTATCGCCGACGGCAGGCTTTCGGAGGCGGCATGAGCATCGCCCTTGCGCTCTTAAAGCTCCGCGAATCGATCATCACCGGTGTCAAAGAGATATATTATCACAAGATGCGCTCGTTCCTTACGCTCCTCGGAGTCATGCTCGGTGTGGCATCGCTCGTGATAATGATGAGCATCATGGAAGGCTTCCGCGTGAGTTTTGAGAGGATGATGAACCAGATGGGCGGCATGGCGCGCGTGTCGGTGTACAATCTCGATCAGGGGCAGCGCGGGGCCAAGGTGTACAAGTCGCGCGGCGTGCGCATCGATGACATGCGTACGCTCCTTCTGGAGAACGGCGATATCATCGATATCATGGTGCCGCAGGTGACCGCGCCGAATTACACGATACGCCGCGGCAATAAAAGCCTCCGTGTGTGGTCGTATACCGCGCTCGGGGCAACGAGCGATTACAGCCGCATATCCGGGCATGTCATCGATGAGGGGCGGGACATCTCTCCGCTCGACGACGCATCGTTCTCACGCGTATGCGTCATCGGCTCTATCGTGCGAAGCGAGCTTTTCGAGGAATATCAGAACCCCATAGGCGAGACGATATTCATCAATAATATCGGATTTCACATCATCGGGCTTTACCGGCATGTATCGGTGGAGCCGCCGCATATGGGCGAAAAGATAGACACGAACGCGCAGGCGCGCGACGAGCGGCTTAAGAATTTAAAGACGCTTTCCGTGCGTCGGGCGATTGTACCGAAACGCGGGAGTGAAGAGCTCTGGGGGCGAAGCCTCTGGGAGAAATACGGCAGGAACAATACGATGTGGCATATGAATCTCAACGCGCTCATACCGTTCTCCACCTTCCAGCAGCTCATGAAAAGCGACGGCAGGCTCGATTCCATCGAGATAATACTCAGGGACTCGAAGAATCTCCCCGCATACATAGAGCGATTAAGAACGACGCTCAGGAAGAAGCGCGGCGGTACCGAGGATTTTCAGATAAAGCCGTGGGCGGAGCGGTACAATGAGACGAATCAGCAGATACAGACGATGAGCCTCGTGTTCATCATCATCGCTGTCATTGCGCTCATCGTGGGCGGCATAGGCATCATGAACGTGATACTCGCGTCCATCTCAGAACGGATACGCGAGATAGGCGTGCGCAAGAGCGTCGGCGCCGGGAACCTCGATATTTTCATGCAATTCCTGGTGGAGACGGTCATGCTCTCCATTTTCGGGGGTATGTTCGGCGTGGGCCTCGGGAGCGTGCTGACGGTGATCATCGCGCATTTCATAGGCATTGCCGGCGTTATCGCGCCTATGTCGATAATCGTCGCAATATCATCCTCCTGCGGCATCGGCCTCGTTTTCGGCCTGTACCCGTCCTTCAAGGCCGCCAAACTCGACCCGATAACCGCATTACGGTACGAATAATCGCGCAAGCGTATCATACTTTCGTATGATGCCCGCCTGACACGACAAAATCATACCTTTGTACGATAGACGGTACCCCTGTCCTATCGTATTATCAAGGCGTATCGAAGAACGGTCCGGACCGTCGGGCCGACGAGGAGTTTCGGCTATGGAAACGAAGGAAAAGTCAAAAAGCGCGGACATACGCGGCCTCTCCTGGGCGGAGACGCTCTTGCGTGAGCGTGAACAGAAGCTTGAAGCGGAATCCGCGAAACATCGGCAGGATATATTCTTCAAGAAGATGATACCGTTCGAGGAATACGAAGATATGCGCAGACAATCGCGGCAATAGGAAAAGGAGGCAAATAATGAAGAAATTTCTGATCGTACTGGCAGTGTGCGGTGCAGCGTTCGGCGCAACGCCTGGTGCAACGGATACCATCGCTGTGTTCCGATCGGTCAACGGCACGGTAAGCGTGGAGTCGACGGACGGGAAGAAGAAAAGTCCCGCGAAGAACGGCATGGCGGTGGCGGTGGGCCTGCTGATACGCACGGCGGCGCTTGCAAAGGCGGAATTGGCGCTCGCCGACGGTTCGCTCATCACCATAGGCGAGAAGTCGGCCATCGTGCTCAACAGGAACCTCATCGGCACGAAGGGGAAGAACAACACGTCCTTCGGCGTCCTCATGGGCGGGATGAAGCTTAAGGTGAACAAGCTCACCGGTTCCGACGAGATGAAAGTACAGACGCCGACAGCGGTCGCGGCCGTACGCGGCACCGATTTCGAGGTGTCCCTCGCGAGCGACGGCTCTACCATGGTCGCCGTGAACGAAGGGAAGGTGAACGTCAAGGGAGACGGGAGCGAAGGGAACGTGAGCATGAATGAATCGGCGAGCGTCATTCTCGGCGAAGAGAACGCCGGCGTGAAACCGATGGCGAAAAAGGACGATTCGCTCGACTCGTTCCTGAAAGAACGCGATGCGGCGGTGAAGAAGGATCCCGCCGGGACGATGGGCAAAATGGAAGCACGTGCCGGCGTGATAGGCGAGAAGGGCGGCAGCCTCCTCGTGAATGCGGGCGACGCATCCGCCGACCATACGGCGCTCAACGACGTGTACAACCAGGTGAAGAACGGCAATGAATCAATAAAGCTGCTTGCCGACAGTGTTCTTGCCGAGAACAGCGAGAACCCGAACGTGAAGCGTGCGTACAATACGCTGAAGCGCATCTACGAAGCGAACGGGAAGCTCGAGGCGAAGATAGCCGCGGCGCTCGCAAAGATCGATGCCCGGGTGAACGCGGTCAATCAGAAGATAGACACGAAGTCGAAAATGCTCGATTCGCTCGAGCTCAATAAATAATCACGAGAGGAGGTTACGATGAAACGTACCATCATCACGACAACGCTTGCGGCGGCGGTCACCGCATGGACGCTCATGCTCACGGGCTGCATGGGAGTGAGCGGCAGCAATCCGGAGGGCTGGATCAATGACGACACGTTCCGCGCCCAGGTGACCGGCTATGCGCCGGAAGGCTCGGAGCGCAAATGGCGTTCGGAGGCCAAGGAAGCGGCGAAGATCGTCGGCAAGGAAACGGTCATGACGAAGATGATCGGCTCCTACATCGAGTCGACGGGTGCCACCGAGAACAATGAGCTTATCGGCAAGGTCGTCAAGGAAAAGGCGGCGGGCGCCATCGTCGGCATGGACATCGTCAAGGTCATCGAAGAGAACGACCGCGAGAAGAGCGCGACGGTCATCGTGGAAGTGTCATCCCCGGGGCTTAAGAAGCTCATGCAGGAACGTATCAAAGCGTACTTCCAGGAGATGAAGGGCAAGAAAGTAGGCGGCGACGCAGCGAAATAAGCGATCGGCGTCCCACCCTCAATGTGAATGCCCGGGAAGGGAGACCTTTCCGGGCATTTGCTTTTTTGCAGGGCTATTTGCCGGGAATGCCCTGCACCTCAAGCTCGCGGATGAGGACGAAGCCGTTCACCTTCTTCCATATCGATATCTCATGGACATTCTCGAACACGATCCGTACCTGCGATACGTTCTTCAGGGAAAGGCCTTTCAATTCATACACATCCATGGTGTAGTTCTTGAATTCGGTCTTGCCGACCTCGGTGAACGATGCGCCGTCCGATGATACCTGCACCGAAACGTTCTTCGTGCCGCCCTGCGCCGAATTGTACACGCGTATCGTATCCACCGTGAACGAGCCCTTGAGGTCGATGGTCACATTTTTGGGGAATGTCATCGAACCGTCGGTGGAGAATATGGTGCGCGCATTGTCATCAAGAAGGCCGTCGGTAAGTCCGCCGTAGCTGCCGATGGCGTACTGCGATGAATTCGGATGCGAGCAGACAAAGGGTTTTCCCATGGCAATGCCGCCGACCTTGAGCACTTCGCCCGGTGCGTAGGTATCGGTGCGGAACGGAACGGCCGGAAAGCCTTCTTTGTTGTAGAGATTCGCAAGCGGGAAATTGGCCCATGCATAGCGGATATTGATGGGCTTTGACACCTCTTTGCTTGTGCAGATGACGCTATCGCCTTTGATGACGGCGTCGGCCCATTTGAATTTCTTATCTGCGCCGCAGACGGCGAAACCCGAAAGTTTTCCGCTCGTCAATTCATATGAGTCGAGCGTGACATTGCTCGCTATAAGTCCGCCACCGATGCCCGAAAAGGTCACTATCGCTTTGTCCCCGTCGACCTTGAACGACCTGAACATCGGTCCGCTTGGGACGATCTTTTTCCCGTAGACATTGGCAAGCGCGAGCGCGGCAAGGCGATTCCCCACAAGTTCCTTGTACGGCGGGTGAATGTTCTTTTCGAGCCCGCCGTCCAGTGCGAGCGCCATGCCTGTGTTGGTGAGCGCGAGGGTCTCTGTCTGCGCCTCGCGGAGATACGCCCAGCTTGGATCTTCCGTATTCGAGTTCATTGACATGTAACCGGCCAGCTGCACGTAATAGAACGGGAAATTGGGGATGCCCCACTGCGCACGCCATGACTGTATGAGATCGGTCATGATCGCGCGGTAGGAGGAAAATCGTCCCGCGTTATTTTCGCCCTGATACCATATCGCCCCGCGTATCGCGAACCCCTGGAGCGGCGCCAGCATGTAATGATACAGTCCCGACGGGCGTTTCAGATTGTTCGTGCCCATGGGCTCGGTCGGCGGACGAGGGAGGTCCTTTACGCCTGCTTTGCGCTTCTCGTTCCATGCCGCCATTTCATTCGTAAAACGTATGTACGCGGCGGGGTAATTCGATACCGCCGATGCATAATTGGCGAGATACGGCGCATAGTCGGGTTTTGCCTCAAGTACATCGGGCGATACCCACGATTCAGCGTCGGTGCCGCCTACCGTGGACATGATAAGCCCGATGGGCACGCCGCTCTCAGCGGCGAGGCGTTTGCCGAAAAAGAAACCGGTCGCCGAGAAATCATCGATATATGCACCGGCGGCCTCGCACCATCCGTTGTACGCTCTGTCCTTCACTACATTCAGTCGCGGTACATCGGCTGCGCCGGTGTTCACCTTGAAGAGGCGGAGCATCGTATTGCTGTAATCGCCCGGGATATCCGCGAACATGGTGAAAATGCCGTTCTCATAGGTGCGATAGTACTTTATCGACGTCTGCATATTCGATTGGCCGGTGCATATCCACACATCGCCGATGAGAATGTTCTTCAGGGTGATGGTATTATTGCCTTTCACCGTCATGGTGAACGGACCGCCGGCTTTCATCGGTTTTAACATCACCTTCCACGTGCCTTCGGCGCCGGTCACCGCTTCAACCTTCTGTCCGTTGATCTCTACGGTGACCTTCTCGCCCTCATCCGCTATGCCGTAAACCGCGACGGCGATGTCGCGCTGCATCACCATGTTGTCGGAAAAAAGGCCGTGCAGTTTTATATCGGGAAAAAGGGCTGTGCCGCAGACGAGAAATAGAACGGCGATGAATGGACGTATTGACGATGACATTAGGCGCTCCGTGGGGAGTATCAGGATGAACGCATTGTACCACGAAAAAAACATACACTCAACCCCCGCAGGAGCGCCCCCCCCTCACGGGGATGTGAGAGAAGAGAATAGTATCCATTGGAATACTTGTTCGTGCACATAGTATGCGATCACTGATGCCAAGCGGTAGTATCGCACGTATACCGGGATGGGCGAGAAGACGCGGTTGAAATTGACAGAAATTCGACGGGTGGTATACTGGGCGATATATCACACTGAGAGGCGCGGCGTGTGTTTTTTTGACAAATGCAGTCGGTTCGTTTTACTTACTTCATACTATACTTAAGTTTCAATAGGAGGGAACGTCATGGAAGAATCGGTGATCGCGAAGGTCGCAATAAAGAAGATGAGAAAAGCCGTCGTGACCGGTGCGGCCGGCGGATTTCTCTATGGGGGCTTGTTTGTGGTATATGCATTCATCTCCATCTTCAACGCAGATTTCCAATACGACACGAAAACGGACATTGTCGGATACTTTATTATTGCGGCACTTTTTTTCGCTCTTTCAGCGGGCTATCTCAGGAACAGCAGAATATGCGGCATCTATCTCTTCCTGGCAGCCTTTTTTAATACTGCGGGCATTGTATCGAATCACGGGATATATCTTGTCACAATGCTGGAAATAGCGTTTACCGTTGCGATACTTTCCGGTACACCGGCGCTTTTCATGATACACAAGCAGCGCAGGATCGCCGGTTTCGTTCAGAGAGCAATGCCGGTTCCGCTTGTAGCGCTGTTCTCGCTGATGAGCATTGCCGGAGCGGTATTGTTCACCTACTACAAAGTGAAGACCGAGATTGGGCCGAATCATGTATTCATCAGCGGAACCGATCTGCCTCCTTTGTACCGGAATTCGATACATGACATACGCATTCTTGCACATGGCGAAGGAGTGCTGTATCTGTACTCGGATGCATTCCTGGATTTCAAGGACAGCTTTTCCTTCTTTACGCAGTATGCGGTATGCCATTATGCGCAGCGAACGACTCCTCCCTGCAGAAAGATCGGTTACGCAGAGATTACGAATATGGAAGTATTCTACAGCGAACGTGCCTCCGGTGCATCGATGCTCCGAGTATTTCTGACCAACGGATCGAGCGCGGATATCCCCGCGCCCCCGGGCCGAGGCGCGATTTTCTTCGCAGAAAAAATGAACGAGGCATGGGGGGTGTTCAGGACAAACAGGAAAGCGATCGAGATAATGCTCGAATAGTGCCGGCACTGAGTATTATGGTATGCCGCCGGCTTTTGATCTGCGACGTCGACGAATGAGATCGGCGAAATACGCGATGCCGATGATGATGAAACCGATGCCGGCGCTGAGAATGCCAAGCCCGACACCGCCATTGCCGTCCCATGACCTGCTCACGCCGTAGTGCCGTGCGTAGTCGATGCGGTATTCATTTCCGTCGTCGGCGTAGCGGACAGGGAACGTGCTGTTCGTCCGTGCGAACGCGTAGAAATTGCTCGAGCAGTCGAACGCCCGGTGCTCGATCTTCTTTCCTGTGTGAGCGACGATGAACGTGTACGTCACGCTGTATCGATATTTTCTGCTCATATTCGAATACCATGTCGATGCTTCCGCGACTGCGGCATCTGCATCGAAGTATCGCGGGCGATGCGGTTCGTAGATCAGGTAAATGCCGATCATCATGCCGACAGTACCGGCAATAGCCATGACCGCCATGGAGCGCTTTTCCTTCGGGCTTTTATCGGCGGCAAGGTCGAGCGTTCCCCATCCGCTGTTCGTACGATAATATCTTCTCCATGCATCGATGAACGACGCGATCACCGCCATATTCGCCGCTGCGGCGATGAAGACGGCGAGCAAAGAACGATGCATGAATGGAAAACCAAGGAGCAGCCCGAGGGCACCGCTTACGAAGCCGAGCGAGTACAATGAAAGTTTTTCCGGGATATGCGCCCCGCTGAGGCCGACGGTCATAAACGCGGCGAAGATGAGCATCGGGAACGCGATCGTGATGAATGCCAGGACGACGCGGAAGAGATCGCGTGCTATCCAGGGGAATTTCTCATGATTGGTGATGGCGGCGAACACTGCGTATGCGATGAGCGCTATCGGTATGCCGATGACGAATTGCGCACTGCAGCCGACGATGCTCTGCACGGCACCGGCGACGAACGGGTATGTCAGGACCTTCTCCAGGAATATGGCGCTCAGGAATGCAATAGCCGCCGGAAGCGTCATGATAGAGAAGTATACCGCGAGCGGGCCCTCGGTCTTTATCAGGAAGCCGAGCAGGAGCGATGACGGGATGGCCGCAATGCCCCCGGCGAATCGTGCGAACGATCCGAGCAGCCGCAACAGTGATGTCATGACCACATCGCGCGTTTGAATATGAGCGGGGAAAGCCCCGTATACTTCTTGAACTGTCGGGTGAACGCGAACGGTGTCGGATATCCAAGCTTCATGCTCAGTGCACGGACGGATATCGCCTCGGTGTTGAGCAGATGCTGCGCATAAGCGATCTTTTTTCTGATGCGATATTCCTTCGGCGCATGGCCGGTGTGCTGCTTGAACTGTTTGCGGAACTGCTCGTACCCGATATGCAGACGCGATGCAAGCGTCGGCATATCTATTTCCGCCGTAAAATCATCCGCGAGAACGGCACATGCTTCATCGAGAACAGCGGTTTCCGCCGATACCGGTGTGCGGTGTTCTTCAAATACCGCGAAGA
>JBBTBY010000050.1 GCA_038043445.1 Spirochaetota bacterium | reverse complement strand
TAATAAAGCGTTGTGCAGAAGAAAATGTATTTGCCTCTCCCCTCTCTCACAGGGAAGTGAGAGAGGGGAGAACATGCCGGAATGCAGAAATGTATCAGGCTGAATTTTAAAATTTACTGTGTTCAATATTACATGTGCAGGCACAAGGGGTATATCGTCAACGCAAGCGTAGCGGCTAAGCCCATCCATGGGCGCCGCCAGCTGCGGCCTCCATGGCGCAATCCGGAAAAATCCGCGCTCTATAAGATCATGGAAGCGCACGGTTCGACAGCCTCACCGACCGTTACGACGCATTCCGTGAAGAATATAATGTCGTCTACGGCGAGCAGTATGGATTCTTCCGCCCACATTTATTTGAGCGCAGTAACGATCAAATAAATGTAAATAAGAACCGGAGGCAACAGAGATCCATGCGCGATGGGGGTGGTGCAGGGTACGGCTCACAAATGACGAGGAGGGGCGGGAAGACGCGGTTGTAATTGACAGGAATTTGGCGGGTGGTATACTGAGCCATATCTGAGGTGGCGATGGCGGCACATGAAAACTACTATCCCTTTTGTACTGCTGACATGCGCTATGCTCGCGGCCGAGACGAATTCGAATGCTGCTGCGACCAACGATTCCATCAAATGGAAACTGCTGCCGGCGATAAGCTATAATGCGGATGCCGGCGTTGAACTCGGGGCCATGTTCCAGCTCGTCGGGGTTTCCGGTGGGAAAAAGGATTATTCCTGGAAATTCCAGCCGGAATTCATTTTCACCACCGGCGGCGAGATACGCCCGCGCATTTTCTTCGACTTCCCCTCGCTCATGCTCCTCGACAGGACGATGCGCATAACGACGCTCATCGACTATCGGCTCATCATGTTCGAAACGTTCGACGGCTTCGGCGGTACGGATGATGAGCTCGGGTATGCGGCATCCAATGAGAATAATTACTATTATCGCTATCGAAGGAATGCGGTGCGCATCAATGCGCTGGCCGCTGTGCCGGTACTCGGCGGGAAGAAAGCGGGGCACGGCTGGGAGCTCTCGGGCATTCTCGGGGTGTACGCCGAGTATTATTACTTCACCAATTCCATTTCCATCAGCGGCGTCATGTATCCTTCACGGCTCATGGATGAGCGGCCCTACGGCATTGCCGGCGGCCTTGTGACAGCGTTTGTCGGCGGGGTGAGTTTCGATGATCGCGATTTCGAGCCGAATCCGCATTCCGGATGTTTCACCGAGCTTAAAGTGGAAATAGCGAGCCGCTACATCGGCAGTGCGTACGATTATGTGCGATTGACCTTCATGCAGAAGGCGTTCTTCACGTTCATCCCCGGGTATACGAACCTTGTCTTCGCCGAGCGTTTCATCTACGATGAGCTCTTCGGCGCTGTGCCGTTCTTCAAGACCGAGTATATCAATCTCACACCGGCGGCACGCGGCCCCGGCGGTAAGGATACGCTCCGCGGTGTGCCGATCTATCGCTATCGCGGTGAGACACAGGCTGTCGTTAATGTAGAGCTTCGCTGGCGTTTCTTCGACTGGGAACTCTTCGAAGATCAGTGGCATATGGAGCTTGTGGCGTTCGCCGATCTTGGTATGATAGCGCGAGAGCCGTCGCAATTTTCCTGGCAGCGCCTCATCGTTTCCGGCGGCCCCGGTTTTCGGCTCGCCTGGTCGGAAGATTTCATCGTCATGCTCGATGTCGGTTTCTGGCGGCAGGATGTGAAAGTATATCTCGATATCGATCAGATGTTCTAGTGTAAGGAGCGGCTATGATAATAGATACCCACACCCATGCGTTCCCGGACAAGATCGCCGCGAAGGCGATCGCGGGGCTTGAGGCGGGGAGCGGCGAGAAAGCGCTCCTTGACGGCACCGTGAGCGATCTCTTACGAAGCATGGATAGGAGCGGCGTCGATACGAGTTTTGTGCTCAATATCGCTACCAAGCCGGAACAGTTCGTGCCGATGCTCGCTTGGTCGAAGGCTGTTCGCAGCGAACGCATCGTCCCGTTCCTGTCGATACATCCCGACGATCCATGCGCGGTAGAGCGGCTTTCGATCATGAGGGATGAAGGTTTCATCGGTATCAAACTTCATCCGTACTATCAGGGCTTCGTGCTCAATGAACCGAAGATGATGCCGATATACGAGGCGCTCTCATCGCTCGGGCTCATCCTGATATGCCATACCGGTTTCGATATCGCGTATCCGCGGAACAGGATATGCGACCCGGAGAAGATAGCCGATGTCATCACCCGTTTCCCGAAGCTGAAATTCGTCGCGACGCATTTCGGGGCGTGGCTGGATTATGACGAGGTGAAGAAGCATCTCATCGGGAAGGATGTTTACATCGAGATATCGTTCTCGCTCAAGTATATGAGCGTGGAGACTGCCCGCGAGCTTTTTGACGGGCACAGCCACGACCGTATCATGTTCGGCACCGATTCGCCGTGGGACGATCAGGCGAAGGCGATACGCTCACTCGATACGTTCGGTTTCGATGCGGAGCGGAAGGCGAAGCTTCTCGGCGGGAACGCCGCGGGGCTTATCGGGGCGGTACGCACATAGGCGCCCCGCCGCGTAAAAGCATTGCATTTTTCGCCGATGCAAATACAATACCCCGCCATGAAGAACAAAAAACTGCTTGTCTTTCTCGTCATCATGGGCATTGCTGCCGCGGCCGTCGTCTTCCTGACGCGCCCGCTCGGCTCTTCCGATGATGTCGTCTTTTTCGAGGTGCGCCAGGGCGATTCGCTTCGGCGTGTCGCCGCGCATCTTGCCGAAACGAACCTGATTGCATCCGACCAGCTTTTCGTACGCGCCGCTCAGATCACCGGGAAGTCAGGAATGAAGGCGGGCGGCTATTCGCTCGATCGCGGGATGAACATGTTCACGATAATGGACACGCTCCATGAGGGGCGTGTGGTGCTCGAGAAATTCGCCGTGCCCGAAGGCAGGAACATGTTCGAGATAGCGAAGATACTCGCCGACAAGGGGCTTGTCGATGAGCCCTCATTCCTTGCCGCCTGCCGCGACAAGGAGCTTCTGCGCGCACATGAGATACCCGGCGACAGTTTCGAGGGATATCTCTTCCCCTCCACCTACTATATCGCCCGCGGGCATGATGCCGGGGAATTCGTTTCGCTCATGGCCGATAAATTCTTCAAGACGTTCTCCCGCGATGTGCTTGCGGCACGTGCGAAAGAGCGCGGCTGTACCATGCACGAGCTTGTCACCATGGCATCCATTGTCGAGAAAGAGGCGGGTGCCCCCGACGAGCGGCCGCTCATCGCCGCTGTCTATTACAATCGCCTTAACAATGCCGATGTGCGCGGGCGTCTCCAAAGCTGCCCAACGGTGATATATGCCATGACGCTGACGCGCGGCGGGGCGATCGAACGGCCGAACATACGCGAGAACGATCTCAAGACGAAGCATCCGTACAATACCTATCTGCGCAAGGGCTTCCCCCCCGGACCGATAGCGAATCCGTCGAAGGCATCGCTCGAGGCGGCAATGAAGCCTGCTGATGTTGACTATCTCTATTTCTGTGCGAACAACAAGGGACGTAACATCTTTTCCTCTGATTACCGCACGCACGAATCCTATGTGCGGCGATACCAGGGCGGGAAATAGCGTCCTTCCCGAAGCCCCCTCCGCATAAGGTTTATCCCCCTAGAAACCGATAATTGTTACGAACGCCCCCAATCATGACGAAGAGGTGCCTGCTTGTTCCGTAAGATCGTACTTCCCAATGGCGTGCGCGTCGTCAGCGAACGGATGGACGCGCTCGATACCGTGTCCCTCGGCTTCTGGTTCGATGTGGGGAGCGCGAATGAACCCAAGGACGTCAACGGATACACCCATTTCATAGAGCATATGCTCTTTAAAGGCACGAAAAAATATTCCGCGTACGATATCGTGAAGGTCATCGAGGGGGTGGGCGGGAATTTCAATGCGTTCACGTCGCGGCAGTTCACCGCGTTCTATGTGAGCATACCGTCGGCGCACCTGGACCGCGCGCTCGATATACTCATCGATATCATGGAGTCATCGACGTTCGATGCCGCGGAAATAGAGAAGGAAAAGAAGGTCATCATCGAAGAGATACGCATGGCGGACGATTCCCCCGAGGAGATCGTGAGCCAGCAGTTCTTCACGCGTTTCTATGCGGGGAGCGCCATGGCGTATCCCATCGCCGGGAGCATCCCGAACGTCCGCCGCATCACGCGTTCGCGGCTCATGGATTATTTCAAGACGATGTTCCGCGCGAAGAGCCTTGTGGTATCGGTCGCGGGCAGGTTCGACCAGCGTTATCTCCTGAAGCGCCTTTCAGCGATGCGCATAACACCCGGGAAAGAGGAGGGCGGCACAGCGCTTCCCCCGCCGCGGTATGATGTGCGCGTTACGGTGAAAAAGGACCTCCGGCAGGTGTATTTCTGTCTCGTGCATGAAGCCTATTCGGCGGGCGATGAGCGCAATTATCCGCTCACGGTCATCGGCAATATACTCGGCGGCGGTTCATCGTCGCGGCTCTTTCAGTCGCTGCGCGAACGCAATGCGCTCTGCTATAACATCTATACCTACAGTTCATCCTACCGTCAGACGGGCACGTTCGAGGTGCACGCGGCCACGGGGATAACGACGTATACGAAGGCGCTTTCGCTCATCCGCGATGAGATGGAGCGTGTGCGCGCGAAGGATATCAGCGAGGCGGAAGTGGCCGAGGCGAAAGAGATGTACAAGGGTGCGCTCGCTTTCAACAAGATGAGCGCTGATTTCATCATGAACAAGAACGCCCGGCACGAATATTATTACGGCAGGCATTTCACGTTCGCCGATATGTATAAAAAGATATCACTGGTCGATATGAAGCGTGTGAACGACGTCATCGACGGCGTGTTCGGTGACGGGCGATATTTCCTTTCGGCGGTGGGTCCCGCCGGGACGGATGCGGCATCAAAGAGCGCGGGAAAACAGTTCTCCGGCCGCTGATATCAGTCGTACTTCATTTTGAACAGATCGTTCGCCGTGACGATATCCTTATGTTTTGCGAGGAATTTCTGGATGTTCGCGAGCACGTCGCGCGATTCGGCGCGGTAATTGAGTATCTTCTGCGATGCGATGTTCATAGCGTTGCCCATTATCATCTTGATGCGTTCCTCTGAATTGTAGAGCTTCAATATCTTCACTTTCTGTTCTTCGCCTGCAGTATGGAATTTCTTTGACACCTCGTATATCTGCGTGACGAGCACGTACATGAACGTCATGATGAACACGATCGAGGCGTAATAGATCGATTTTACGCGACCGAGCTCGTCAGTGATGAATTTGAGGAGCGGGACGGAGAGCTGGAGATTCCTGAGGTGCACGGCATCGCCGCCGTTCGCGGCCAGGTACATGCCGAAGTAACGGTTTATCTCCGCGGGGTCGTCCCCCCATTTCTGCGCCACAAGCGTGAGGAATTCCTTGAGGAGGGTTATGTATTTTCTGTTGACATCGCCGATGAGTACGGCTAATACCCGCGGCTGCACTTTTCCCTTGGTTATCCTGTCCTTGATGACCATGGTGAGATAGTCGCGGTTGATGTGTTTGCCGTCGTTGATGGCCGCCATGGACGCCACCGGGCATACGTTCTCCTCGAAGAGCTTCATGATATGCCTGGGGTCGCTCCCGTCGGCGGAAGCGGCATGGGCCGCCGCCGGTGCCGCTGCGACGACATCGCCTATCATGCTCACTTTTATGAGCGAATAGTACAGGTTCACCTCGCGCGGCGAAAGGCCTATCGATTCATTGTTGAGCTCGTCAAGTAAGCCTTTTTCGGTGGCGACATCGACCGCAGCGAAATCCAAGCCGTCGAGCTTTTTCCGGAACACATCGCGGTTGATGAGGATCTTCTCTTCAGGGAGATATTTCGCGAGCTCGTCCTCGGGTATGACAGGATCGTACCCGCGCGTGATGAGGAGCGGCATGTCGATATCGCGTGCGTCCGCGCCGTCGCGCTTGCGATCGGTGTTCTTCTCATCCCAGGCTTCGGCGATCGTGCTGCCGTCCGCGGTCGGATTATCCGATACCGTCGCGAGGAGCCGCTGTATGAAATCCGAGGGCACGATGCGATCGGAAAAGAAGCTGTCGACGATATGCGCGCTGAGCTTTGAGAGCCGTTGGGGGTCCATGAAGCGTTATTCTCCTCGAGTGACACTAGAGAGCATTATCGTACGATATCCCGTCCGCGATATTACTTATCGTCTTCAAGCCGGAAGGGCGGGTATGCATCGGTCATGAGCGCAGCATACGCGATGACGCGGAACACCCAGCGGTTGAGGCCGATGACGAGGCGGAATATCTCCTTCGGATATTTTCCGGTGAAAAGGAGCGCGAACGCCGCGCAGATGGAGAGCACGGGGATAAGCCCCAGACCATTGCCCATGCCGGCGGTGAATATCGCCACGATGACGGCGTGGGGGATAACGAGCAGCCACCACTTGACGAACAGGAGTCCGCGTGAAAGCCGCGCGGGATATTGTATCGTGAGGTCGGCGGGGTATTTCTTGTCGGGATCGAGCGAAAAGGGAGGATACTTATCGGTGCCGAACGCATGCAGACCGTAAAAGCCCACGCGCCACGACCAGCGGAGAACACCGATGTTGAATTCAAAAAGTGCCTTCGGGTATTTTGCCGTGAAGAGGATGGCGAAGGCGGCGATAATGGTCGCGCCGACGAAGCCGATCCACAGGAAAGGAAGGATGATGAGATGCGGTATCGCAAGGAAGATCTTGATGAGCCACCAACCATTCCCCGGCGGAACGGTCAGTTCACCTGTCAGCATGACCGGATACTTGCCCTTTGTACTCATGGGAACACTCCATCTGATTATTTTTCGGGTACTGCACAACCTGATATGCCGTAAGTATACCGTATATATACGACTGCGTCAAATCACTGTGTCGAGACTGCTGCGAAAACAGAGAACAGCGGGTTGCAACTCGCTGTTCTCATCGATTCAGATGAAATTTTGATGCTCATTATCCTTCGTTATGGGCGAGTAGAATTTTCGCAACAGTCTCTGTGCCGATCATCGAAGCTGGCCCGCTTTTACGTCATTGTTGACGAATTCGTACCGCGCATTGCCTTTCGAAACGTCGGTGATGGCAAGCAGTACACTGTCGCCATCCGTGAAATAATGGCGTCCGTCGGGAACGTCGGGCAGGCTGCGATTGCCGTTGTGGAGACGCTCTGAAAGCGCGCTCGATGCAAGGGTGAGCGGTATATCGGGGAAGATATCGTGATAGCCGAGAACGGCTTCCGAGGATACCGCCGCCGGGGCGATGGCATTGCCGACAGCAAGCGGACCGATATGGGTACGGCGAAGCACCTCGGTGTAGGCGCCGCTCCCGAGCGCGGTCCCGATGTCGCGAATTATCGTGCGGACGTAGGTGCCCCGGGATACGGACATGCGTACCGCGAAACGCGGGTAGTCGAACCCGGTAAGTTCGATCGTATGGACGGTAGCATCGCGTACGGCAAGGTCGAAATCGTCCCCTCCGCGTGCCAGGTCATAGGCGCGATGTCCTTTGACCTTCAGCGCCGAGTAGCGCGGGGGCAGCTGCCGTATCGCTCCGGTGAAGCGGTCACGGATGAGCGTTCGTATCGCATCAGGCGATGCCGTTATTGCAGGGAATGTTTCGGTGACGCTGCCGGTGGCGTCGTCGGTGTCGCGCAGTTCGCCGAGAACGCCGACGGCCGTGTAGGTCTTCGGCATGTCGTCAAAGTGCGGTATGAGCCGCGTGTAGGCGCCGAGTGCCACGATAAGGAGCCCCGTTGCGAAGGGATCGAGCGTACCGGCATGCCCCGCCTTTTTCTGATCGAGGCGCTTTCGTACGGCATACACCGCCGCGAACGAGGACATGTCTGCCGGTTTATCGATGAGTAAAAATCCATTCATGGTGTATGCTGCGTCCGCGGGCGGTCTATTTTGAAAGCGAATGATATCAGTAGATGGCTTTATCGACGATGACTTTATCGTTCGGATCATACGGTGCCTTGATGAAAACGACAAGCGCATTCCGGCTGCCGTGATTTATTATCGTGTGCCGCTCTTTCGCTGAGAGCTTTATCGCATCGCCTTCTTTCATCTCGACGGGGCTGCCGTTCACCATGAGCACGACTTTCTCCCCGGAGAGAAGATGGAACGTTTCCTCGACCTCTTCGTGATAATGCTCTTCGAGGCGTTGCTCGGGTTTGAGGAGGATCTTTCCCCATTCGTAGTGGTCGCCGCGGAAGAAATATTTCACGCCGTTGTCGCCGTTGCGATATGCGAGCTCGAACTCATTGATCTTTTGCATGCGAGCCTCCGTTCGGGTATTATATATGCTTGGCGGTATGATGCAATCGTGATGTGCTAGTCCGCCTGTGGGGAATTTACCCCTTCTAAGAAGGGAAAGGGGAGCGGATTCGGTATAGATTCATATTTGGTCATCGAGCGGCTTGTGCTGAGCGAAGCCGAAGCAAGTCGAGACGACCGAAATCGAGATCAGGATAAGATACAGTATAGAAGCGGGGATGTCGTTTTCAATTAACGCGCTCTTGCCGGAGTGTTCGTTTCTGGTATAATCCGCATAAATACTTATAAGGGCATTCCATGAAGCGATTTATTTGTCTCGTCGCCGTTGCATCCTGTCTTCTTGCGCAGGGTGTATCAAAAAACGTTTCGCCGAATTCTGCGCTAATCGAAGCGGCAGCGAAGGGCGATATTGTCGCGATCGATGCCGCGCTGGCGCAAAACGCTGATATCAATACTCGGGATAACCAAGGCAAGACACCGCTCATGCTTGCGGCATACAATGGGCATGAAAAGGCAGTGAAGCATCTTCTTGATAAGAAAGCCGATAAGGATTTGCTTGACCCGAAAGGATGGAGCGCGCTCGCCTGTGGAGTGTCACAGCAGAAATGGGATGCGGTGATGATCCTTCTCGAAAGAGGTGTGAGCGTGAATACTAAGGATGCCGATAAAGGCAATACACCGCTCATGTGGGCGGCATACCATGGAAATATAAAGGTTACGAAAAATATTGTCGGTATGAAAGCGAACGTTAATGAGGTTGATAATGCCGGTTGGACGGCGCTTATGGGTGCGATATACAAAGCAAGGGTCGATGTAGCGCTGTTCCTTATCGAATTGACGGGAACGGATGTTGCGGTGAAGGCTAAGGATGGGGCGACGGCTTGAAAACTCCCACCCCCGCGAAAATCAAGGGGAATTCACCGATAGAATAATTC
>JBBTBY010000049.1 GCA_038043445.1 Spirochaetota bacterium | reverse complement strand
GATATGCCGGGACAGTCGCGAAACAAGGGCGCATGAACCATTGTGCGAAGCATCTACACGTTGAATTTAAACAACATCACATCGCCGTCCTTGACAATGTACTCTTTTCCTTCGAGACGCACCGCGCCCGCTTCCTTCGCCTTGGCGAGCGAGCCGGCTGCAACGAGCTTTTCATACTCGATGACATCGGCGGCGATGAACCCTTTCTCGAAATCGGTATGGATGACACCCGCTGCCTTCGGTGCCGTATCGCCTTTGTGTATCGTCCAGGCGCGCGTCTCTTTCTCGCCGGCGGTCAGATACGTGATGAGGTTCAGGAGCTCGTATCCCGCCACGGCGAGCCGCTCTATGCCCGATCTCTCGATGCCGAGGTCCTTGAGGTATTCCGTGCGCTCTTCGGCGGCAATATCCTTCAATTCGGCCTCTATTTTCGCGGAGAATGGCACCACACATATATTTTCTTTCTTTGCGTGATCGGTGAGCGCCGTATAGTTCGTATTGGCGGAAAGGTCCTTGAAATCGTTCTCGCCGACATTCGCCGCTATGAGCGTCGGCTTCACGGTAATGAAGAACATCGGCGCAACGGCCGCGCGTTCATCGTCGTCGAGCGCGAGCGTCGTGAGCATGTTGCCGTCATTGAGATGCGCTTCGCATTTGAGAAGGGCTTCCATCTCCTTTTGCGCTTCCTTGTCGCCTGACTTCGCCGCGCGGACGGTTTTCTCCTTCCTGAGCGATATGCTTTCCAGATCAGCGAGAATAAGTTCGGTGTTGATGATGCCGATGTCACGTGCGGGGTCGACCGTGCCGATATGGGTGACATTGTCGTCCTTGAACACACGTACCACATGTGCTATCGCGTCTACGCTCCGTATATGGGAAAGGAATTTGTTGCCGAGGCCCTCGCCCTTCGATGCGCCTTTGACGAGCCCTGCGATATCGGTAAAGCTTACCGTCGCGTAGATCTTTTTCTTCGAATCATGCATGCGCGCGAGCGTATCGACGCGTTCGTCGACAACGGGGACAATGCCGGTGTTCGGCTCAATGGTGCAGAAGGGGTAGTTCTGCGCATCGACGTTCGCATTGGTGAGCGCGTTGAAAAGCGTCGATTTACCTACATTGGGAAGGCCGACAATTCCGATGGAAAGAGACATGGGATATCCTTACGATAATGCTCCGCCGTGAGTATCACAACGGGCGCATGGAGTATAACGTACTTTCGGGATAATTGCATCTCCATGCGTACGAGACTGTCGCGAAAATTGAGAACAGCGGGTTGCAACCCGCTGTTCTCTTCGATTCTGATGAGTTTTTAATCCTCATTATGATTTGTTATGGGCGAATAGCATTTTCGCAGCAGTCTCGTATCGCCGCGCGCGCATCAATTATTGAATTTCTGCCGGAGCTGCATGTCGAGGTATTGTACGAGCGTATCGAGCGTGATGATCTTCATCTCAACGAGTATCTCACCGACAGGCCGTTTGTCCTGCATCTCACGCTGGCGGGCGAGCGCACGGTCAAGATCGCTCTTGGTGAGCAGTTTCGCCTCGATGAGCATTTCACCGATACGTTTCACGGTTTGCCTCCGCTTTCGTTCTGTATCGAGAGACGAGTGTTTCCATGCCGGCTATCCACGTGTCAGCATCCTTGATCTCGCGTGATACGCGTTCCGCCGACTTGCCGATCTTTGCCGTGCCGTCATCGATGGAGACCGAGGCTTCGCGTACCGCTGTTGCGAGTCGCACCAGCTCCGCCATGGCATTGACGCAGACATCGGTGGCTTCCTTGAGCGAGGAGAGGCGGTCCTTTATCGTTGAGAGCGTGCCGTCGACGTCGCCGTATTTTTCCTGTATCGTGACCGCCATGCCGCGTATTATCTCCGTGTTCCGTGTGAACGCCTCCGCTGCGGTACGGCTCTGGTCATTGCCCGCCCGTACCTGCCCGACGATCCCCTTGAGCGTGCCGATACGGTCACGCACGGTGGCAAAACTTTTTTCCGTAGCCGTCATCTTCTGCGATGAACCGCCTATCTTCGCGATTATCTCATCGAGCACCGCCTGGGCATCGCCGCCCATGCGGGAGGTCGTGTCCGCGAGCTTTCGTATCTCGCCCGCGACCACGCCGAAGCCTTTGCCGGCGGCACCCGCCCGCACCGCCTCTATGGCGGCGTTCACCGAGAGCGTGTTCGTCTTGTTGGCGATGACACTTATCCCCTCGACGATGGCCCGCACCTTCGCGACGCTTTCCTTCGCATCGAGGAGCGCAGCGCTCGTAGCCCGTACATGCTCGCCGCCCTCGCCGGAAAGCGCGGTGAGCTCTATCGTGGTCTTGTCTGCGTCATCGGATAATGTAGAGATGAGCGTTACCGTCCTTGCCATATCATCTATCTGTTTGATGATATCCTCCACGGCGCTCGATTCCTGGCTCAAAATATCGGTAAGGTTCGACATCTCGCTCACGAGTTCGGCGGTGTGCGTCATGACGACAAGGACGGAGTTGTTGAGCAGGGTGAGAGAATCCTCTGTCCGCGCGGCCTCCGCTGTCTGACGGTCCGCGGTATCGCGCAGGGCGGATATCGCCGAGGAAATATCCGCTATCACCCGCGTTGTCTGTTCCATGCTTTTTGTCAGGAGCACACGCTGGTTCTTCGATAAGGAAAGGTTCTTATGCATGGCATCGACAAGCCCGCGCATCTGATCGATGAAAACATTGTATGCCTGCGATATGCCACCAATGGCACCGCCGTTCTCGGTAAGGCGCATCGTAAGGTCGAATTCATCGCCTTTTCTCGTCGACGACATGCCCCGTGCTATCGCGCGCATCGAACGCATCGTGAACAGGCGCAGCACCAGGAATGAAATAATACCGGTGGCCGCCCCCGCAGCGAAAGCGAACAGGTGGAACGCCCCCCGTGTTGGCGCGGTAACGCCGAACAGCGGCGCGGCAAGAGAGCACAGCACGGATATGATGCCCCCGCAGCAGCAGGCGATGAGTATTTGAACAAGGACTGACTGCACTATCATACCCCGTACTGTGGATATCCATGAGCTCATTGCGAATGACTTCCGTACATTTTATCCATACACCGGGATTTGTCAAATCCCAGTGCAAGGGAGGGTCGGTCTGTCTCATCGGTGAATGGCGCTTGAATTCCGTGACGATTTAAGGTATTATGGTTAACACCTATGATGATCGACCCGCTGCTTATGAGCATTCTGACCAATCCGTGGCTCATCGCGATAGCCAAATATGTCGTCATTCTTGCCGTACTCATGATCGGGGTGGCGTACTTCACGCTTGCAGAACGTAAATTCGCCGGATTCATGCAGGACCGTTTCGGACCGAACCGCGCGGGCCCGTTCGGCATGTTCCAGCCTTTCCTCGACGGCATTAAGCTCTTTTTTAAGGAATCGTTCGTCCCGGCGAACGTGATAAGCAGAGTGCTTTTCATTGCGGCGCCGCTCGTGAGTTTTGCCGCTGCGCTCACGCTCTGGGGCGCAATGCCGTTCGGCGATCCGCTCATCTTCGGGAATGTAACGGTATCGCTTACGCTCTTTGAACCGAATATCGGCGTCCTCTTTTTTCTTGCCGTCGGTTCGATGGGGCTTTACGGCATCATATTCGCCGGTATTGCAAGCAATAATAAATATTCGCTCATGGGCAGCGTACGCGGTGCGGCGCAGCTCGTGAGCTATGAACTCACGCTTGGGCTCTCGCTCCTCGCCGTTGTCATGATGAGCGGTGATGTCACCCTTTCGGGTATTGTGGACGCTCAGCGGGAGACGCTCATAACGGTTGCCGGTGTCCAGGTGCCGGGGTATCATGCGCTCACATTCTTTCCCTTCGGATTCATCGCGTTCATGCTGTTCCTCATCGCGATCTATGCGGAAAATTCCCGTACGCCGTTCGATCTGCCGGAATGCGAGAATGAACTTGTGTTCGGCTACCACACGGAATATTCCGGTATCAAATTCGGCCTCTTCTATCTCGGCGAATACATGAACATGATAACCAATTCGTTCATCATCGTCACGCTCTTCTTCGGCGGCACCCATATACCGTTCCTGCAGGGATGGGCGGATACGCTGCCGCATAATATCGCGGTGCTTGCCGGCGTCGGATCGCTCTTTATCAAGGCGGGTTTCTTCTGCTTTCTGTTCATCTGGGTGCGCTGGACGCTGCCGCGGTTCCGCTATGATTCGCTCATGCGCCTCGGGTGGACGCGTCTGTTCCCGTTCGCCCTTGCGAATATCGTTATCATTGCTGTCCTGGAGGTGGCGCTGCCCGTCCTGAAACTATTGCCCTGAGCAATGCCCGAAGCCCGGATCATCCCTTGTTCACATGGTCTTGTGCTAAACGAAGGATACTCAATGAAAGACAAGAAGATCATGATACTCAACGATGAAGAGATCCTGAGGAACTTCATCGCCTACGCCCTGGAAAAACACGGTTTTACCACGTTCATCGCCGCGAACCTTGAGGACGCCGCGAAAAAGATGGAGGAGGAACCGCATGTCATCATCACCCATCTTAAAAGCTTCGATAACAGCGGCGAAATGCTCGTCGATGCCCGCCGCGCCGTTGGTTCGCTCCCGATGATCGTCATCGCGAGCCAGACGACAAAAGCGATACGCGACCGCCTTGCCGAAGTGAACGCCTCCGGCGTCATTGAAAAACCGTTCGCCATGGACGATCTTATCCAAACACTCAACAGCCTGTTCCCGGAATAAAACCGTGCGCGTATACGGCCCCGTCAAGATCATCGTGCTCGTGCTCTCTGCGATACTTGCGATGGGGCTCGGCGCTGAGCTTGTACGGACCGTCTTTCCGCTTCGCGAGGCGTTCAGCCGCCCGGGATTGTTCTTTCTGGCAGGCGCCCTCGTGTTCGCCGTGGCAAGCCAGTTCATCACGCTCCCGTCCGCGATCTATGTTTTCGGGCATGAGCTTACCCATGCGCTCGCCGTGCTCATATCGGGCGGAAAGGTCACCTCGTTCAAGGTGCGTTCGAGCGGCGGCATGGTGACAGCCACCGAATCGAATTCGTTCATCGCGCTTGCACCCTATTTCTTACCCGTGTATACGGTCATCATTGTCGCCGTGTATAATCTCATTGATATCTTCATACCCATGGCCGGTATGCGCACGCTCTATTATTTCCTGCTCGGCGTCAGCTACGGGTTCCATATCGGCTGCACGGCGGCATATACGCGTTCCTATCAGCCGGACCTCAGGGACGAGGGCATAGTGTTCTCAACGGTGATGATCGTTCTTGCGAATCTCATCGTACTTACCCTGGTCATGAAGCTTCTGTTCGCGAATTTCGATCTGTATCGTTTCTATGTCGGAGCGTTTCGGGATATCTGGTTCGCCGCGTCGGGGCTGTTCCGATGGCTCGCACTGCTGCATTGACCTCCGCATGGGTACGCTGTAGTATAGGATGATGACGGTCTCTGTGTTCAACACCGAGCGTATCGGCGATTCGATGCTGGCGCTGCCTGCAATGCGCTCTTTCCTTGCGCATTATCCCGGGGCGCGCTCGATACTCGTCACCGATACATCGACCGCACCGCTGTACTCAGCGAGCGGTATGTTCTCGGCGGTGCACCATTTTCGATACCGGAAAGCATCCGTTCCCGACATGCTGCGTGCCGCGAAGGTGCTGTCCGCAGAACATATCGATGTGATGATGCTCATGCCCGGCGGTTTTTTTGCGGCGTTCATCGCGTTCTTTGCGCATGCACGCGTCCGCGTCGGCCTTGCCTCCGATATGCGCGGTTTTCTCCTGACACATCGCGTGCGTCCGCGTATCGATGACCGGCATCGCATGCATCATTTCCTTGACCTGCTTGCGCCGCTCGGTATCCCTGCCTCCGAACTGACACCGCATATCAATGTCCCCGCCGGAGATATCCTGCCGCGTTCACCGGTGCCGACCATTGGGATCGCTCCGTTCACCCGCGATGACCCGCGCCGGATGTATCCCCTTGCGCGATGGAGAGCGCTCATCGCATCGATAGCCGGGCAGAAGGAACGCATTATCATCGCCGGCTCGAAGGATGAGGCGGTGCATTATCGCGCATTCCTCGATGAAATGGTCTCAGCGTACGGGGTTGTCGATGCCGTCGGAAAATACAGTCTGCTCGATACCGCACGATTGCTCACGCAATGCGATGTCGTCATAGCCAATGACTCGGGGCTCATGCATCTTGCCGCAGCGGCAGGGACGCCGACCGTTGCGCTTTTCGGCGCGACGCGCAGTGAAAAGGCGGGGCCGCTCGGAGATCACACCCGTGTGGTCGCAAGTCCGTCGCCGTGCCGCCCGTGCGATGCGAAGGCGCGATGTACCGATGTCCGCTGTATGGACGCCATTGAAACGCATGACGTACTCGCGGCGATGAACGAGCTGCTTGAGCGAAGGGATGCGGTGCCGAATTTATCACGAAAGAGAAATGCAACCACAGAGAACACAGAGAAATAGCAGGAGAAAACAGGGAAAGAGCGGGCATTGGTTTTTACCCAATAGGTGATTTATTTATTTTCTCTCTCCGCTCCCTCTCGGTATTTTCTCTGTGGCCTCAGTGGTTTTCTTTCCCCTTATGTGAGGGTTTGGTGAGTGCGATAAAATTGCGATTTTCCCGATGCGCGGTATAATCACGTTCCATGACAAAAGTCGACCATAATAAACTTGATTTTCTCGGACACCTCGATGTACTTCGCGGGAAGCTGCTCATATCGCTCGCGGTGCTTGCCGCCGCGGCCATCGTTTCGTTCATCTTCATCGATCAGGTGATAATGTTCCTCAAGGCCCCGGTGCGTCATTTGACCGTGGAGCTCATTTATCTGCGCCCGCAGGAAAAGTTCATTACCTATATCAAGATCGCCTTTTTCTCGGGGCTTTTCGCAGCGGTGCCGGTGGCGCTTGTTCAGCTTGCAACGTTCATCCTGCCGGCGCTCACGAAGAAAGAGCGGCGATACTTCTTTCCGGCGGTGCTGTCGGTCATCGTGTTCTTTTACGGCGGGGCGGCATTCTCCTATTTCTTTCTCACGCCGACCGTGTTCAACTTCTTCATCGATTTCGCGAAGAATGACGGTGTCAAGGCGCTCTGGAGCGTCGGCGAATATTTCAATATGCTCATCATTCTCATTCTCATGATGGGGCTCGTGTTCCAGACGCCGTGGATACTCCTCGTGCTCATCAAGATAGGTGTTCTTTCGGTCGACATGCTGACGAAGTATCGCCGCCATGTCATCGTCGCGATATTCATCATCGCGGCGCTCATAACGCCGACGGTCGATCTCTATACGCAGTCCATCGTCGGCGTAACGTTGTATCTCCTCTACGAATTCACCATCATACTTGCGCGCATCCTGTTCCGTGAAAAGAAGAGATGATACGTCCGATCGCTGAACGTACGGCCATCGCCGATTGCGCACGCGTCATCCGGGACGGCGGTGTGGCAATCATACCGACGGATACCGTGTACGGTTTTGCCGCCGATGCGTTCAACGAGAACGCCGTCGAGCGGATCTATCGGATAAAGGGACGCGAGAAGAACAAGCCGTTCCTTGTGCTGATACCGGACACCGCGGCGATAGGACGTTTTTCCGATATGCCGCTTCCCGAGGAGCTTCGAGCGAAGGTTCCCGGTGCGATCACATTCATACTGCCGCTCACCGAACGCGTTTCGCTTTCATATGTGAGCGGAACCATTGCATTGCGCGTCCCCGATGATGCGTTCCTCAGGGAACTGCTTGCGCTGAGCGGCCCGATCGTCGCCCCCTCGGCGAACGGCGCAGGTGCGCCGCTGATAACCTCCGTGCGTGAGCTCGTGAAGCGGTATGAAGAGAAGGTCGATATCATCATCGACGGCGGCGATATTGTCGATGCGGCACCGTCAACGATATATGATTGCATCGGTAAGCGAGTGCTTCGACAGGGGAAGGTCAGAGTGTAGGAAGGGCCGAGCTTGATAAATCGCCGATGTTTTGTATAATAACAGTCTCACATAAAAAAAGGATACATTCGTGCGCTCATCGACTGCCGAAGAAAAGAATGATGAATGCGGTGTTTTCGGAATAACGGCAAATAATGAAGCGGCGAATTACGCCTATCTCGGCCTTCATGGGCTGCAGCATCGCGGACAGGAATCATGCGGCATAGCCGTTTCGGACCTCACCAAGATCGTCAAGGCGGTAGGGCAGGGCAAGGTCGGCGATTTCTTCACCGAGGATAATCTCCGTACGCTCACCGGCACCGCGGCCATTGGGCATGTACGCTACAGCACGACGGGCGGATCGAACCTCATGAACGCGCAGCCGCTCGTTATGATGTCCAATCGCGGAACGCTCGCGGTTGGGCTCAACGGCAACCTCGTCAATGCAAAATCGCTCCGTGATCGCCTCGAATTCGACGGATCGATATTCCACACTACGACGGACAGCGAGATAATCATACACCTCATGGCGCATTCGCGGGAAAAGAACATCGTGATGGCGTTCATCGAGGGGCTTAAGCAGATTGAGGGCGCGTACTGCTACATGATACTCACGAAGGGCCATCTTCTTGCGGCACGCGACCCGCACGGGATACGCCCGCTTGCGCTCGGGCGCCTGGGCGATTCGTACGTGCTGGCGAGCGAAACATCGGCCTTCGATATGATCGGCGCATCGTTCGTCCGCGACATAAAAGCCGGCGAGGTCATATCGATCGATCTTGCGAGCAATGAGCTGCGTTCCGATTTCCCGTTCAAGGAAACGAGCGAACGCATGTGCCTTTTTGAATACGTGTACTTCGCAAAACCGAGCAGCAATGTGCTCGGGAAAAGCGTGCACAGCGTGCGATATAAATCCGGCGTACGGCTTGCCGCAGAATCGACGGTGGACGCCGACCTTGTCGTGCCGGTGCCCGATTCGGGCGTTCCCGCGGCGCTCGGCTTCAGCGATAAGAGCGGCATACCGTTCACCATGGGGCTTGTAAGGAGCCATTATGTCGGACGTACGTTCATTGAGCCGTCACAGGCCATACGCGGGCTCGGTGTGCGCCTCAAATTCGCGCCGATAGCGAAACTCCTCGAGGGGAAACGCATCGTCCTTGTCGAGGATTCCATCGTGCGCGGAACGACATCGATGCGCATCATCAAGATGCTCCGTTCTGCCGGCGTAAAAGAGGTGCATTTCCGCGTAGCCAGCCCCAAGGTGAAATTCCCCTGCTTCTACGGCATCGATTTCGGCACCTGCGAAGAGCTTATCGCCAATAAAAAAAGCACGGAAGAGATAGCCCGGTCCATCGGCGCGGATTCGCTCGCGTATCTTTCGCTGGAAGGTCTCCATGAGGCGGCGTCGTCCACCGGCGACGGGCTCTGTGACGCGTGTTTTACCGGCCGTTATGTGATACCGATAGAGGACCGCCACTCGAAACTGGCGTTCGAAGTGTGACCTCCATGGGAAAAATACGTGTTCTCATCGTTGATGATTCGTCCCTCATGCGGAAAATGATCGGGCGGCTGCTTTCCGCAGACGGCGAAATAGAAGTGGTCGATTACGCGCAGAACGGCGAGATAGCACTCCGAAAGATAAAGGAAAAGTCCCCGGATGTCGTAACACTCGATGTGGAAATGCCGGTGATGAACGGCCTTGACCTTCTCGCACGCTTGAAAGAAGAGAAGGCCGCCGTGCGTGTCCTCATGGTGAGCGCATTGACGAAGGCGGGGAGCCGCATCGCCATAGAAGCCCTTGCGCTCGGCGCGCTCGACATCGTCCATAAGCCGTCGGGCAGTATTTCTGTTGACATAGAACGCTCCGCGAGCGAGATAATAGAGAAGGTGAAGGCCATCGCCCACCTGAGCGATCGGGATGTCAATATCGATCCGCCGGCGGTACACGAACGAAAAGCGCCGGCAAAAGAGACGGCGGCATCTCCGGCACCGGCGCCCGTTCCGGCACACGTGAAAAAGAAATTCCCGCGCGTGCTCGCGATAGGGATATCCACCGGCGGTCCGCGCGCGCTGCGCGTCATGTTCCCGCAGTTCCCGAAGGACTTCCCGCTCCCCGTTCTGCTCGTGCAGCATATACCGGATGATTTCGTGCAATCGTTCGCGGAGAGTCTCGGCGATATCTGCACGCTCATCGTTAAGAAGGCCGAGCATGGGGAGGAATTGAAGGCTGGCGCCGTCTACATCGCCCCGGGAGATCGTCATCTGGGCGTGTCCGAGCATGGCGGAAGGATATTTGCCGTCGCCGAGGATGCAAAGCTCGTGTCCGGGCATGTTCCCAGTGCGGATTATCTTTTTGATTCGATCGGGAAGACGCTGTCGGGTTCCGCCGTCGGCGTGCTCATGACGGGCATGGGGAGCGACGGTGCGAAGGGGCTGCACCGGCTGCACGAAAGCGGTGCGTTCACCATTGCGCAGGACAGGGAGACATCGACCGTATTCGGCATGCCGCGCGTGGCCATCGGACTTGGCGCCGCCGATAAAGTACTTCCGCTGTCGGCGATAGTCCCCGAGATAGTCGGGTATCTTGCCGCCAGGCCCTGGGAGAACGCTTAGTTCTTTTCCGAACCGGCCTGTGCGTTCGCTGAGAGCGCCGCAACGGCATCCCACATGGCGCATTTGATATCGAGCAGCGGACGCCGGAGATGATGTGCTATCTCGATATATGAGCGTTTCTGCGCCCGAAGGAGGAACACCGAGCGATCCAGTTCAGGCAAGCCATCTATCTTTTTCATTAAAGCGGTCTTGTTCTCCCGCGCCAATCGTTCGGCAGTGACGCGGTCAAGCTCGGCGAGCGCGTCCTTGACATTGATGTTCATCGTCATGCTCCCTATGTTCGCGGTATCCGGCCCGTACCGGGCTCCGCTTCCTCTATAACGCATGAAGAGGAAAAAAGTGCGATTATTTCGTTCACGCCGGCGGCGGCTCGCCCCTGTGAGTGAATTTTTTTGTAGGTGAAATGCTCTGATCGATTGACGCCAAATTAAGAGGGATAGACACGAATTGCACGAATAACCACGAATAATTCGTGGAAATTAGTGTAATTCGTGTCTGGCTGCTGATTCCGGCCTCATGCAATTATTTCGCTGCGTTACCACAATGGAAAGTCACACACCTCGACCCTTCGCTCCTTGCGGCATATGATAGCGCATGATAGAATACAGTATCCTGATACATCGGACGTGCCATGCGATTCAACTACAATAATATCACCGCAGGCGGACGCGAGCTCCTCTTTATCGCCGGGCCCTGCGTCATCGAAAGCGCGGTTATGACCCATGCCATAGCGACCGAGCTTCTTGCCATCAAGCGCGAGCTCAATATCACGCTTGTGTTCAAGGCTTCCTATGACAAGGCGAACCGTACATCGAAGTCATCGTATCGCGGGGCGGGGATGAAGGACGGCCTTGCCATACTTGCCGAGGTGAAGAAGCGTACCGGGCTCCCGATAGTGACCGATATACATACCGCTGCCGATGCGCCGGAAGCTGCGCGCGTTGCCGATATCATACAGATACCGGCTTTCCTCTCGCGCCAGACCGATCTGCTCCGCGCCGCCGCCGAGACCGGCCGTGCAGTGAACGTGAAAAAAGGGCAATTCCTCTCCGGGGATGACGCCCGCTTCATTGCGGAGAAATGTTCGGACGCTGCGTCGGAGAAGCGACTGCTCCTGACCGAGCGCGGCAATTCGTTCGGCTACAATAATCTCGTCGTCGATATGAGGAATCTTGTCATCATGCGCCGATACGCACCGGTCATTTTCGATGCGACGCACTCGGTGCAGCTCCCCTCGGCCGCGAGCGGGGTGTCGGGCGGCGGGCGCGAGTTCATACCGAACCTGGCGCGTGCGGCCGTTGCCGCAGGCATTGACGGTGTGTTCATGGAAGTGCATCCGGAGCCGGAGAAGGGTCTGTCCGATGCGGCGACGATGTTCCCCCTTGCAAAGGCCGCTTCCCTCTGGAAGGAGCTCATACGTATAAAGGGTGTTCTCTCTGAGGAGTGAGCTATGTTCTTCAAGTTCGGCCGAAAAAAAGACGGTGATAAGCTCCCTGAGCGGCGTTCGAACGACAATGTCGGACTGCTCATCAGCGGCAATGTGCTTCTTATCGCCGTCATCGGAGCGCTCCTCGTGATCTTCGCCTTCCGTATCGATATCCTTCGGTCGCCGATACTGCTCTATCTCGTCAGCGCCGCAATGCTCCTGCCGTTCCTTCGATACAGCTGGGCGAAGATACTCCTCATAACCCTCACAACGCTCTTCGGCCTTTGGTTCCTGTCGAAAACGGCCGCCATCGTAACGCCGTTCATACTCGCCGTCGTCATCGCCTATCTCATGCACCCCATCGTGAAGTTCATCGAGCGGCATATCAAGCGCATCCCGCATATGCTCGCTGTTGCCCTTGCGTTCTTCCCGATATTCTTCGCCATCGCGGGACTGGTCGCGCTCGTTGTGCCGGTGTTCGTCCGCGAGGGATCGGGGTTCCTGTCGAACCTGCCGCTGTATCTTTCGAGCCTTGAGCGTTTCGTTGTTTCAGCGATGAATTTCATAAATGCGACATTGAAATCGGCAGGATTGCCGGCGTATGATATCGACATGAGCCCGGGATTCCTCACCGGCTGGGCATCGACCTCGATAATGCATATTGTTGATAATTTTTTTGCGAACATCACCCGCGGTGTCGGCGCCATTCTGCTTCGATTGCTTTATATCATAGCGACGCCGATAATCGTCTTTCTGCTGCTCCTGGATTTCGATCGCTTCCGGCAGTTCTTCTCGCGGTTCATCCCCCGTTCCTATGAGACGGAGATACGCGCGTTCATAGCCCGGACCGAGCGTGTGGTGCATGATTATCTCTTCGGCATCCTGCTCTCGTCGACCATCATTGCGATCGTGTTCTTCCTCATGTTCCTTGTCACCGGTGTCCGTTACGGCCTGCTCCTTTCGATAATCCGCGGCGTATTCAATATGGTCCCTATCGTCGGAGGCTTTATCGTCATTCCGACGTTCGTGGTCGCCGCATTCTCTGCGGACAGTGTCATGATCGTCGGCGTGATAAAGGTCGCCGTCATCTATGTGATCGGCCAGGTGCTCGATTCCTGGGTGATAACACCGCTCGTGCTCGGGCGTCAGGTGAAGCTCTCGCCGGTCATCATCATACTCTCGACGATACTGTGCGGCTATTTCTTCAATGTGGTGGGGATACTCATCGCCGTGCCGATGGCGGGTGTCGTGAACCTGCTCATTCGCAAACTGCAGGCGAATTACCTGCGGTCGAGATTCTTCCGCAACCGTGAACGGTGATCGATGCGTCGTGTGATCATCCATACCGACGGCGGCTGCCGCGGCAATCCCGGCATCGGTGCATGGGGCGCGGTCATCGAGGACCTGCCATCGCATATGAAGCTTGAGATCGGCGGCGGCGAACGCGTAACGACGAACAATCGCATGGAATTGAGCGCTGCCGTTGCATCGCTCAAACGCCTTACCGAGAGCTGCGAGGTCACGCTCATGAGCGACAGCACCTATGTGGTCAAGGGCATGACGCAGTGGATACACGGATGGATGAAGCGCGGCTGGAAAAAGTCGGATAAGAAGCCCGTCGAGAACCGCGATCTGTGGGAAGCCCTCCAGAAGGCGGCGGAGCGGCATCACGTCCGATGGCAGTGGGTGGAAGGGCATGCCGGGCATCACGGGAACGAACGCTGCGATGAGATAGTGAACGACATCATGGACAGCATGCAGAGCGGCGGCGCGATGACCTATGAAAAACGCATTGTTTGACTTTTCAGGCCGATACCAGTAGTATTGGCTTACACACAGAGGCAAGGAAACGCCCGCATGGATCGGCTCATTACGTTCAAGGACGAAAAACTTTTTTTCATAGATCAGACGAAGCTGCCGATGGAATATGTCGTCGATGCGTATGACGATTATCGGGCAGTATGCACGGCGATACGACAGCTCAAGGTCCGCGGGGCACCCGCGATCGGCGTGGCGGCAGGATACGGTGCCGTGGTCGCAGCGTATCAGTTCAGCGCAAAGCCGTTCGCCGAATGCAGGAGATCGATACTCGCAGCCATAGACGAACTCGCCGCAACGCGCCCTACGGCGGTGAATCTCTTCTTTGCATTGGACCGGCAGCGTGCCGTGGTGAACGGGTATACAGGCACGGAGAATGGTGTCCTTATCGATGCCATGCGCGCCGAAGCGGACCGCATCGCAGATGAGGATATGACGCTCGGCAGAAAACTCGGCATCGCAGGGGCGGCGCTCATTGCCGACGGCGATGTGATAATGACGATATGCAATGCGGGGTCGCTCGCCACTGCAGGTATCGGCAGCGCGCTCGCATGCATCTATATGGCGAAAGAACAGGGCAAACGCGTGAAGGTATATTCCCTTGAGACCCGGCCGCTGTTGCAGGGCGCGCGCCTCACCACCTATGAATTATCGAAGAACGGTATCGATGTCACGCTCATTACCGACGGCATGGCCGGTATTGTGATGAAGACCAAAGGGGTAACCAAGGTCATCACCGGCGCCGACCGGGTGGCGGGTAACGGGGATTCTGCGAATAAGGTCGGTACCTACGGTCTCTCGGTGCTCGCGAAACATCACCGCATCCCTTTTTACATCGCAGCACCGCGGTCGACGTTCGACCTTTCCATCACTTCGGGCGATGCCATTCCCATTGAGGAGCGCGACGCGAAAGAGATAACGCATTGGGGCGGCAGGCAGATAGCGCCGGACGGCATTGCCGTGTATAACCCCGCCTTCGATGTTGCCCCGGCCGAGCATATCACCGGCATCATCACCGAGGACGGTGTGCTCCGTCCGCCGTATCATGAAAATATCCGCGCGCTGTGGGGCTCTTAGCATGGCGGATACGCTCGCGGTATTCATCTGCGCCGGCCTGGATAATTCCATGCTGTCGAAACTCGCCTTCGGCGGCATGCCCATGCTCCCGTTCGGCGGGAGGATGCGCTTCATCGATTATGCGCTCAATAATGCCGTTCTTGCAAAGGCGGATGCCGTATCGGTCATCGACGGTACGAGCAGTTCTGTCGTGGCGGAATACTGCTCCGGCGGCTGGCGTGCCCGCGGTGTGCGCTACTATGCGGAACGCAATATCTGCAGCGCGCTCATGCAGGCGTTCCATGACAGGTCGGCTGCGCGTGTGCTCATCGTCTCCGCCGACGCGCCTGCGTACTTCGATATAAAGGCGGTGCGGTCCGCTCACGCCGAACGCAAAGTGAACCTCATTGCGCAAGGGAAGGAGCGCTATGCCGTATCGCTCTCACAGCGGCTCTTCTCGGACGCGATGAAGAAGATGTACCGCCAGGAACTCCCGAGCGGCAACGTCATCGATGCGCTCGTGCCGCCGCTCGAACGTGAATTCGGCGCCGCCAACGCTGTCGTACCGAAGGGCTTCTTCGGAGCACGCCCATCGTCGGTATATCAGTATTACCGTGCCGTCATCGACCGTATACCGCATTTCCAGAACATCTATGCATATACCAGCCGCGAGATCGCGACATGGATAGTGCATGAGCCGGAATCACATATCGAGCGGAGCGCGAACGTGGAGCGTACGATAGTGGCCGACAGCGACCGCATCGGCGGGGACGTATCATCGTCGGTCATCGCGGGGCATGTCGTCATAGAAAAGGGCGCATCGGTGGTCAATTCGATAATACTCCCCGGTAATGTCATAGCGCGCGGTGCATCGATCGTGAACGCCGTCATCGGCGAGAACGATGCGTCGGCACAGAAATCGGGAAAGACCGTGCATGAGAACGCGCATATCGGGGCCGCATGCAAAGGTGCGCCGGGCAAGGACGATGCGGCCGCCGTGCTCGCCGGTGTCATCGTCCCGCGCAATGCACGGATACCCGGCGGGAGCATCATCACGGCCTATGGCGCACGAGAAAGTACGAAAGAGGAGATGGAATAATGCCGGCGGGAAAGAAGAACACCGGATCGATGGTGCGTGAGCTCAAGATAGAGAACGTTGCAAAATCGTACGGGGCGAAGACCGTGGTCGATGATGTGTCGTATCAGGTGAAACAGGGCGAGGTGGTGGGGCTGCTCGGTCCCAACGGTGCGGGAAAGACCACGAGCTTTTACATCACGGTCGGCTTTATCCGCGCAAGCAGCGGGCGCATACTCCTCGACAATGAGGATATCACCGCGCTTCCCATGCATGAGCGCGCACGCAAGGGTATCGGCTATCTCCCGCAGGAGGCGTCGATATTCCGCAAGCTCACCGTCGAGGAGAACATACTTGCCGTGCTCGAGTTCACCGATATGCCGGAGAACGAACGCGAAGAGCGTACCGACTACATCCTCAAAGAGCTCGATATTACGCACGTTCGTTTCCAGAAGGCGTTCACATTATCCGGCGGTGAGCGGCGGCGGGCGGAGATAGCTCGCGCACTTGCCACCGAACCGGATTTCCTCCTTCTCGATGAGCCGTTCGCCGGCGTCGATCCCATCGCTGTATTCGATATCCAATCGATAATCAAAAAGCTCAAGCATCACGGCTTAGGGATACTCATTACCGATCATAATGTGCGCGAAACGCTCTCGATAACCGACCGCGCCTACGTCATCAATCGCGGGAAGATAATGGTCGAGGGGCGCTCGGATAAGATCGTCAATAACCCGCTTGCGCGGAAGTTCTATCTCGGGGAGCAGTTCTCGATGTAGGGGTTTTTTGCCTGCGGCGCCGCACCGGATAGGATAGGGCATTTTTTTGTGGCTACGCGGCGGGGCATTCCTTCGCTCGCCTTGAACTCGCAGGAACTTATTTGCGTTTTTTTGAATTCTCGGAACGGCATCGTTTCATCGGCCCTTGTATTATCTGCTCGCACAGCAAGGCTCGCTCAGGAACGCCCCGCCGCTTCGCTCAAGAAAAAATGTTGTTGGGGAGAAAAGACAGAGATATTTTTGATGATGAATGAATATTTGAGGATGCCCGTGAGCTCTTTGCACAGGTGCCTGTGAACAACATGCAGGTGTCAGTGAGACAAAGCGTCATTTCATCGACTGGTGGGGCCATCGTGGTGTCGTATTATCAGTCAACGGGGCCGTTGAGCGGCGCGGCACTCCGCTGAGCCTGCCGAAGCGCGGAGATTTCTACTGTTTCAGCTGACCGATATTCTTCTGCACCGCCGCCTTGTTCCGATAATTCGGCTCCACCTCAAGCACTTTCTCATAGTACTCAAGCGCCTTTACCTTATCGCTTTTCACATCGAAGTAGATGGCCCCGAGCATTTCATACGCTTCGGCATACCGCGGATTGATCTTGACGACGCGGGTAAGCTCGTCAAGCGCATCGTTGTACGCCTTCGTCTTGTAGTAGACGGTCGCGAGATTGAAATGCGTGTCCGCGTATGCCGGATTTATCGCTATCGCGTTCTTGAGCGTCGATGCCGCATTGTCATAATCCTTTGAATCGATATAGATAAGACCCAAGGCGTTATGAGCGGGCAGCGAGTCCGGCTGATATTTGAGTGCGGTCTTGACGACCTCTATCGCCTTGGTGTAATTGTCCTCGCGCCGGTATACATCGGCAAGCTCCGTATATGCGCCTGCGCTGTCAGGTGCTATCGATACCGCCTGCTCGAGCACGCCCTTCGCCTTGTCGCGATCACCCATTTTGAGGTAGGTTCGGCCCTGCATGAGAAGCGCCTCCGAACTTTTCGGGTTCATCTTCGCGGCATTGGCGAAACTGGAGAGCGCATTCTCGTAATGCCGGTCATTGTAGAGCAGCCTTCCCAGATAATAGTACGCATCGAAGTTCGCTTTGATATCGATGGACCTTTTATAGCTCGCTTTCGCATCCTCTATCTTTTTCTGCGCCTCATAGCATGTGCCGATGATGACATGCACATCGGCGGCTTCTTTTATTGCCAGTGCCTTGCGCGATGCGGAGAGTGCATCATCGAAATTACCGGCATTGTAATACACGCTTCCCATCTGCTTGTAGGCAAGGAAGACGACCGGATCGGATTTTGCGCTGTTGTCTACGGATTTTTGATAGCTTGCGATGGCATCCCCCGAGCGCCCGAGCTTGTTGTATGCGTTGCCGAGATTATAGAGCGCCCCGACGTGTTTGGGTTTGATGCGCAGCGCCCCGGTATACGCCTCGGCCGCTTTTGCGTACATGCCCTTGCGGTAGTACATATTGCCGAGCTTGAAGAGCGCGTCGAAATGGTTCGGATTGGTGATGAGCGCCTTCTTGTATTCATTGACCGCGTCATCGTCGAAGCCGAGATTGCGGTTGACCTCGCCGAGATTGTAGTGCGCATCGGCATTGTCGGGATCTATCTCCAGGGCCTTTTTGCTGTTCTTGCCGGCGGAATCGAAATCGCCGGCGGCAAGATCGAGTTCCCCGAGGAGCGTATAGACTGACGGGTTTCGGTCATCGAGCTTCTGCGCTTCGTTGAGTTTTTTGCGCGCTTCATCACGCTTTCCCTTATCGATGAGCGAGCGTGCTTCTTCAACGAGCTTCTGAGCGGCAAGCTTGCGTTTGCCCGCCTCGTTCTTCTTCGCTTCTTCTTCGAGTTTTCGCTTTCTTTCCTTTTCTTTCTCGTCTTCGTAGCGCGTGCGTGTATTGTTATCTACACTGTCCGGCGGACGGTTCCCGAGAAGCTTCCTTAATTTGTCTTCTTCGCGGCGTCTGTCCTTATCGTCCGAATCACGTTTCAGGCGTTCGGCTGCGTCATATTCGTCGTTCGATTCCTTGAGCATGCCGATCTTGCGGTAGAGGTCTGAAAGGTCATAGTGATGCTTTGGGTCTGTCGGATATCGTTTGATGCGATCTTTGTAGAATTCTATCATCTTCTTGTCCGCATCGCTTATGCCGGAACAGCCGCAGGCTTTTACCACAAGTATGCCGATGATCGCCGCGATGACAAGGGCAACGATAATGGGGACTTTTGAGGATGTTTTTTTCTCGTTATAGACCGGCGGCGGCGGGACTGTCGTGAATGAGGTCGTTTTTTTCTTTGCGGACATACGCTCCCCCTGAGATGATCGCGTCGACAGGCGTTATAGTACCGCCAATCGGCGATTTGTCAAGAGAAAATGCCGGCAGGTGCTTGACAAACAAAGTGAAAAACATTACATTACGATGCACTACTTAACATAACGCCACGGTGGGGAAGTAAATGAAACAAACCATAGCGCTGTCATCGAACGCGGAGCACGTGCTCGCAAAACGATATCTCAAAAAAGATGATGACGGCAAACCCCTGGAGACGCCGACCGATATGCTTATGCGCGTGGCGAAGAACATCGCTGAAGCGGACAAGCTCTATGGCAAAGCCGACGTGAACGCGACCGCGGATGTATTCTATGATCTCATGGCGAGCCGTGCATTCATGCCCAATTCCCCGACGCTCATGAACGCCGGGCGCGATCTGCAGCAGCTTGCGGCGTGCTTTGTGCTTCCCGTAGAAGATTCCATGGAGCAGATATTCGAAAGCATTAAGCATGCAGCGCTCATACATAAATCCGGCGGGGGAACGGGGTATTCCTTCTCGCGGCTTCGCCCCCGCAATGATAATGTCCGTTCGACGTCGGGCGTATCGAGCGGTCCGCTTTCCTTCATGAAAGTGTTCAATGCCGCCACCGAGGTCATCAAACAGGGCGGTACACGCCGGGGTGCGAATATGGGCATCCTCCGTGTGGACCATCCGGACATCTTGGAATTCATATCGTCGAAATCGGATACGAAAGAACTTACGAATTTCAATCTCTCCGTTGCCGTCACCGATGCGTTCATGAAAGCGGTGCGCGAAGGAACTTCCTATACGGTGATCAATCCACGGACAAAGCAGGCCGCGCGCGAGGAGAACGCTACCGATGTGTTCAATCTCATGACGCAGCTCGCCTGGCAGAACGGGGAGCCTGGCGTTGTATTCATCGATCGCATCAATGCGTATAACCCCACGCCGGAAGTGGGTGCCATAGAAAGCACGAACCCCTGCGGCGAGCAGCCTTTGCTTCCCTACGAGGCATGCAATCTCGGATCGGTGAACCTTGCGCTTTTCGTGAAGGATGGCGCGGTAGACTACGACGGTCTGAAAAAGACCGTTCACACATCGGTACACTTCCTCGACAATGTCATCGATATGAGCAAGTATCCGCTCCCCGAGATCGATGCGCTCGTGAAGGCGAACAGGAAGATAGGCCTTGGCGTCATGGGATTTGCCGACATGCTCTATCTCCTTGCAATACCGTATGACAGTGCCGAAGCGGAGAAGATAGCCCGCGAAGTGATGGAATTCATCCAGAAGGAAAGTAAGGTAAAAAGCGATGAGCTCGCGAAGACGCGCGGCGTATTCCCGAACCACGGGAAGAGCATATACAAGGGCAAGCGGCAGATACGCAATGCGACGACAACGACCATTGCACCGACGGGGACGATAAGCATCATCGCGGCGGCATCGAGCGGCATCGAGCCGGTGTTCGGGCTCGCCTTCATACGCAATGTGCTTGATGGTACTGAAATGCTCGAGGTCAATCCCGTATTCGAGATGATAGCCAAGCGCGAGGGCTTTTACACCGACGACCTGATGAAGAAAGTCGCCAAGGCGGGCAGCGTACAGTCGCTCTCCGAAGTGCCGGAGAAATGGCGCATGATATTCCGCACCTCGCATGATATCACCCCCGAATGGCACATACGGTTACAGGCGGCGTTCCAGGCATTCACTGACAATGCCGTATCAAAGACGATAAATTTCCCGAAGAACGCCACCGTCGATGATGTGAAAGAAGCGTATCTCCTTTCCTATTCACTCGGATGTAAAGGTGTCACCGTGTATCGTGACGGCTCGCGCGAGAATCAAGTCCTTAATATCGGCGAGGTGAACAAAGGCAAGGGTGAGGATGTGAAGGTCGACCATGAGATAGTCGTGGCCGGGCACATCAAGCCGCGTGAGCGCCCGAAGCGCACGTTCGGCTCAACGCAGAAGATACCCACCGCGTGCGGCAATCTCTATGTTACGATAAATGAGGACGAGCACGGGCTCTGCGAGCTTTTCGCGACGATAGGAAAATCCGGCGGCTGCGCATCAAGCCAGGCGGAAGGCGTGAGCCGCATGATATCGCTTGCGCTCCGGAGCGGCATCGATGTGAATTCCGTGGTAAAACAGCTTCGCGGTATACGCTGTACGTCGCCCATCTGGGAGGACGGCGAGATGATATTGTCATGTCCGGATGCCATCGGGCGTGCACTTGATATCTATCTGCGCGGGCGCGAGGAGCGCGGCGTCGAGATAAAGGATATCAAGGTGCATATGAGCGAGCGGGGTGACGCGGAGGCGATGCCGGTATCGGTAAAAGCGGCTGTCGGCGGATGCCCCGAGTGCGGCGGTGTGCTCGAACGCTCCGAGGGATGCATGAAGTGCCGTACCTGCGGTTATTCGAAATGCGATTGATGTCGGCTTTTTTTCGGGAAAATTCTTGACAAGACGGTTAAATCTGGTATCATCCGTGCAGTAACGTACGATATCGCCGAAGTGGCGGAACTGGCAGACGCGGCAGATTCAGGGTCTGTTGAGTGTAATGCTCTTGCAGGTTCAACTCCTGTCTTCGGCAGAATTGGACGGTGTTTTACAACGATTTGAGCGCGAGGAGGGCGGCGTTATGGATACGGTGCTTATCATCGGTGCCGGCGGCGTAAGCAATGTTACGACGCAGAAATGCGCATCGCTTCCCGACGTGTTCGGGCGTATCGTTCTCGCATCACGTACGAAGAAGAAATGCGATGCGATCGCCGCTCGCGTGAAAAAACGCTACGGTCGTACCATCACGACGGCAGCGGTCGATGCCGACACGCCCACCGCAGTGGCGGCGCTCATCAGGAAGTACAAACCGTCCCTCGTCATCAATATCGCGCTCCCGTATCAGGACCTGTCCATCATGGAAGCCTGCCTCAAAACAGGTGTCGATTATCTCGATACGGCGAATTATGAGCCGAAAGACAAGGCGAAATTCGAGTATAAATGGCAATGGGCGTATCGCTCGAAATTCAAGCAGAAAAAGATAATGGCGCTGCTCGGCAGCGGCTTTGACCCGGGCGTATCCAATGTCTACTGCGCGTATGCGCAGAAGCATTATTTTGATGAGATACATTCGGTGGACATCGTGGACTGTAATGCCGGGAGCCACGGCAAGGCGTTCGCCACCAATTTCAATCCCGAGATCAATATCCGCGAGGTCACGGCAAAAGGCCGCTATTTCGAGGGCGGTGAATGGAAGCTCACCGATCCGCTCTCTGTCAGCCGGGATTTCGATTTCCCCGAAGTAGGCGTTAAGAAGATGTTCCTCATGTACCACGAGGAATTGGAATCGCTCGCGAAGAACATCAAGGGGCTTAAGCGTATTCGCTTCTGGATGACGTTCGGCGAGCAGTATCTCACGCACCTGCGCGTGCTGGAGAACGTCGGTATGACGCGCATCGATCCGGTCATGTATCAGGGCAGGGAGATCGTGCCGCTGCAATTCCTCAAGGCGGTGCTCCCGGACCCGGGTTCGCTCGCTGAGAACTATACGGGCAAGACCTGCATCGGCTGCGTCATCGAAGGCGTCAAGAACGGACAGGCGCTGCGCAAATTCATCTATAATGTCTGCGATCACGCGGAATGCTACCGTGAAGTGGAGGCGCAGGCGATATCATATACCACCGGCGTTCCGGCGATGATAGGCGCTAAGCTCATGCTTCAGGGCGTATGGAAAAAAGCGGGCGTGCTCAACATGGAAGAGCTCGATCCCGATCCTATGATGGACGACCTCAATAAATATGGTCTGCGGTGGAAGACGGTGGATTGGGCAGCGGCGATAGAATAGCTTTTTTAATCCGGAGGCGTGGTCGCGTGACCCCGCCTGCGGATCATCCTACAGAATATATCTGCTCAGATCCTTGTTCGTCACGATATCCTTCAGCCGTTCCTGGCAATAAGCCTTATCAATGGTGATGTTCTTTCCCGCGTTCGCATCCGCATCGAACGAAAGTTCCTCGAGTATCTTTTCCATTATCGTCGACAGCCTTCGAGCGCCGATATTCTCGGTGTTGCTGTTCACCTCGAACGCGAGCGCGGCGATATAGTCGATGGCCTCATCAGCGTACGATATTTTCACCGACTCTGTCTTTAAGAGCTCCGCATACTGCCGGGTTATCGCGTTCTTCGGCTGGGTGAGTATCTGCCTGAAATCGTCCTGCGTGAGCGCCTTCAGTTCGACGCGTATGGGGAAGCGCCCCTGCAGCTCCGGGATGAGGTCCGAGGGCTTCGTGTGATGGAACGCACCGGCGGCGATGAACAGTATATGATCGGTCTTCACCACGCCGTAGCGTGTGGTAACGCTCGTTCCCTCTACGATGGGCAGAAGGTCCCGCTGAACGCCGTGGCGCGCAACGTCATGGCTGTCCGCACGCCCGGGGGATGCGATCTTGTCTATCTCGTCAAGGAAGATTATCCCCATCGACTGTACGTTCTCAAGCGCGGTGGCGACGACCTTATCCATATCGATGAGCGATTCGGAAAGCTCTTCGATGATATGGTCCCGTGCTTCACCGACCGTCATGTGCTTCGTCTTTTTTCGCTGCGGGGCGATGGATCCGATCATGGACTGGAACGCTTCCATATCCTCGGGGTTCATGCCCGGCATTATCTCCACCATGGGCGTGCGCTGGTTCTTGACCTTTATCTCGACGACGGTGCTTTCATACTTGCCGGCCTTGAGATCGGCACGGAGCTGTTCGCGGACAATGCGCTTTTTCTCCGCTTCTTCGGGCAATTCATTCGCAGCGGCGCCGTCGTTCTCCTGTTTGAGCGACGGGATGATAAGTTCCAGCAGGCGGTCCTCGGCCATTTCCTTCGCTTTCGCCTCGACGTCCTTCAGCATGATGGAGCGCACATCGTTGATGGCGATGTTGACGAGATCGCGCACCATCGATTCCACGTCGCGGCCGACATAGCCGACCTCGGTATATTTCGTCGCTTCCACCTTGATGAACGGCGCATTGACGAGCTTCGCCAATCGGCGCGCTATCTCGGTCTTGCCGCAGCCGGTGGGGCCCATCATGATGATGTTCTTCGGCGCCACTTCATCGCGCATTTCCGGAGGCACTTTCTTTCTGCGCCAGCGGTTGCGGAGCGCTATCGCCACCGACTTTTTCGCCGCTTCCTGACCGATGATATAGGTATCGAGCGCTTTGACTATCTCGCGCGGTGTAAGCCCGTCGGTGCTCACGACAGCACCTCGACGGTGATGTTCTTATTCGTATAAATGCATATCTCCGATGCTATCTCGAGGGAGCGCTTCGCTATTTCTTCCGCGCTGAGCGTTGTGTGCCCCAGGAGCGCCACCGCTGCCGCTTTTGCGTACATGCCGCCGCTGCCTATCGTGAGCACATCGTCGTCGGGTTCGATCACGTCGCCGCTGCCCGAGATGAGGAGTATCTTCTCGCGGTTCGCCACGAGGAGCAGCGCCTCAAGGCGGCGGAGCATCCTGTCGGTGCGCCAATCACGCGCGAGTTCGACGGCCGAACGGGTGATATCCCCGTTATATTCCTCGAGCTTGCCTTCGAATTTCTCGAACAGCGTGAATGCATCGGCGGTGGCCCCGGCAAAGCCGCTTACTACCGCGCCCTTGTGAAGCTTTCGTATCTTCACTGCGCCGTTCTTTACCACGGTATTCCCCATGGTCACCTGGCCGTCGCCGGCAACGGCTACCCGTGTATCACGCCTGACAGCGCAAATGGTCGTCGATCGGAACATCATCTTCCCTTGTTTTTTCATTGCGGTGACGTATAGTATGGCGGAGCGTCTATTTTGTCAACGAACGGAGGAGATCATGCGTAAGAAGATCATCACAGGTCTTATCATCTATGCCGGCGTGTTCGTGTTGTTCTCTGCGCTTCGGCTCATCTACAGCTATGCGTCGGGGGAGCTCCGCTATACCTACAACTCGAGCGGCCGGACCTACGGCCGTGCCGTGCAGCAGGAGTATCAGCAGAACGCCATGAACGCCCCGGAAGGGTCATCGGGCGGCTATTCATCCAAGCGAAATATCGCCACGTACAAGAAGCAGATAAAAAAAGAAAGTGCCGATGTATCATTCGTCAACATCGATCAGAAATATGAGCGCGTTGCATCGATAGCAAGCCATACGTCCGACTTTGACCGCAATGAACGCGAGATGCGTACGAACATCGCAACGTACAATGCCGTCGTCCAGTTCGAGCAGAACTCAGGATTGAAGGGTTCGCGTTTTCTTTCGCTGTCCATCGGCGTGCTCCCCGAGCGTTTCGACTCCATGGTTGAGGATGTCCGGAAGATCGGCACCGTGGTCTCGTTCGAGGTCAATAAATTCGACCGCACGAGCGAGTTCAAGGAAACGAGCGCGAAACGCAGGGCGCTCCTCGCGATGCATACCTCGCTCATGGCGCTGAAAGGGAAGGGCGGTACGGTGAAGGAATTCATCGATCTGGAAAAGCAGATACTCGAAGTGGAGAATCAGATACAGTCCCTCGGCGTGACGCTCGGCGACTATGCGGAAGAGAACGAACTGTGCACGATAAAGGTGTCGTTCTCCGAAGTGCGTACGGCACGCGCGTCATTCGTCAAGCATTGCCTGCATGCCCTTTCCTGGAGCGCCAAGACATATGCGGCCATCACGTTGATAGTCTTCTTCGCCTCATTGTCGATACTTATCTGTGCCGTGCTCGTTGACAAGTCGAAATGGATATTTGAAAAGATAAAGCATGCGCTCGAGAAGAAGTAGTACTCTCAGAAGATATCGTAGTAGAACCTGAGCGAGAATACCCGATCGTCCGCCGTAACGATGCCTTCGAGCTTTTTCGAGAAGCCGGTGTGGCAGTGTATGCGGTCGCTGAAATTGATGCCGACATCGACGAAGAGCTCGACGAAGCTGCCGACGCTGGAATTGAACGTCCAATTGTTGTCATTGCGCACACCGAGTGATATCGCGGCAATAGGCGATGTGACCCACTCAAGCACGGCCGTTGCGAGATATTTGTCGCTTAAGCCGGGTTTTGTCCGTCCGTAAAGCCCGACGTACAGGTTGATCGGTATCACACGCGGTATGACGCCGCCAAGCACGCCGCCGGTGACATTGAGGGCATCGTTCACCGTTCGGTTGCCGTCGAACATGGCAGTAGAGTGCACCGGAATATCGCAGGCGAGGGACAGGGCTGCGGAGAGATACCAGTCGATAAGCGTATATTTCATCGACAATCGTACGGATTCAAGCTCGATAAAGATGATATTCGAACTGTAGCTTACGGCGGTGTGTTCATAGCGCTCGAAGGTGTATTTTATCGGAAGCTCGAGTTTTGCTTCCAGATGCCTGAATGGTGCTATGCGGACGCTCGGTATCCCGCTGATGTGCACGTGCATGAAGGATGAATCGCTTTGCCCCAGATAGGTGTAGGGAACATAGGTCGTTCCGCTTACGAAGAAGCCGCGGTATTCGCCATACGCTGCTTCCAAGCCGATGGTCATGAAATTCGTCTCGGCGACAGGCGAGTGCGGCTGATAAGCGAGGAGCACGGCTGCGGACAAGAGCGCACAGATGGATGTTCGAAGTGCCATGCTCGCACTATACCATACTTGTCGAGCTTCTGCAATTCATCTAACCGCATCGCAGGGCCCCCGAATTGTCACGTAAGAAAATAAAACCACAGAGGGCGCAGAGAGAATGAAAGAGAATACAATGAAAAGATATGGAGGATAATGCGCAGCAGTATTCACCTTTCGGGTGAAAATGTTCAACTCCTCTCTGTGCTTTCTCAGCCTTTTCTCCGTGGTTTCTCTTTAACTTTATGTGAGAAGTTGGGCGGATTATCGCTTGACTTGCCTGTGATTTGCCGCTACACTGAGAACGGTATCGATAAGGATCTGCGATGAAATTCTGGAATACGATGCTGAAAAAACTTCCGCCGTATGTGCCGGGTGAGCAGCCCGCCGTAACGGGACAGGTGATAAAGCTCAATACGAACGAAAGCCCGTTCGCGCCGTCGCCGAAGGCGGTACGAGCGATACGCTCCTTCGACCCCAGGCGCCTTCGGCTCTATCCGCCGCCCAATGCCGATATGCTCTGCGGGAAGATCGCCGCACGCTATGGCGTCGCCCGTGAGAACGTGTATGCCGGCAACGGTTCGGACGAGATACTCGCCGATATCTTCAACGCGTTCGCATCGCCGAAACATCTCGCCGTGATAACCGATCCGACGTATACGCTCTACCGGACGCTCGCGATGCGCTTCAGTGTTCCCTGCAGGGTGATACCGACGCTCCCGGACCTCACCATCGACCTCGATGCCATCCCGAATAAGAGCACATCGACAGCCTTCATTGCCAATCCGAACGCACAAACGGGCATCCTTATCGGGTATGAGCGGCTTGCCGGGTTCATAACGCGTTTCCGCGGGCTTGTCGTCATCGATGAGGCGTATATCGACTTTGCCGGGGAGGGTACATCGCTTCTGCCGCTTATCGCGAAGGCGAAGAACCTCATCGTAACGCGGACGTTCTCGAAATCGTTCTCGCTGTGCGGTATGCGCATCGGGTATGCGTTCGCATCCGCGTCACTTATCGAGGGCTTGTACCGGGTGAAAGACTCCTATAATCTCAATATCCTTTCGCAGATAGCCGCCGCTGCCGCCATTGACGATTACGCATACATGGAAAAGAACGCCGCCGTTGTCTGTGCCGAGCGTTCACGCATGACGGACATCCTCGTCCGCCGGGGTTTCGCCGTGCTGCCGTCCCGTTCGAATTTCATACTTGCCAAACCGCCGGCGCGTTCGGCCCGCGAGCTGTATCTATCGCTCAAGGAAAGGGGTATATTCATCAGGCATTTCCCTGTTCCGCGCCTTAAGGACTTTGTACGCATCACCATAGGCGCTCGCCGAGAGAATGACGCCCTTATTTCCGCAATAGCCGACATCGGATAGAAGCGGATAGCGGTCAATTTTCGACCCGGAAACGCCGAAAATGATAAGGACATGTGACGCGTTGACAGAGCCATGGGAATTGACTACACTTATGGCATGATGATGGCCTGCAGGTGCACAGCGGAAAAGCAATGAAATATGCGTTCTCCATGATATTGGCGCTCTCCATAGCGGCGTTCGCACAGATCGAGAACCTCGGTGTGAACATCAACACGGCGTTCGACGAATTGGCGCCGGTCATTTCATACGACGGGAAGACACTGTTCTTCATACGCGGCGACCGGGCCGATGCCGCGAGCCCGAGTACGGCATACAAGATATTCTCCTCGCGGCTGCTTTCGAGCGGCTGGATGCAGGCGGAGGAGATGCCGTTCCCGTTCAACACGCAGCCCTACAATGCCGTGTTCAGTGCTACCCCGGACGGAAAAAAGCTCCTTGTCCTCGGCTCCTATTCCAACGGTAATTATCGCGGCCCGGGGTGCTCGCTTGTGGAGAATGTCGGCGGTGTATGGAGCAAGCCGCAGGAAGTCAAGATCGACAGTTTTTCCTGGCAGCAGGCGACGAGCTATCTCATGATAGCCGGATTAAGCGGCGGTCAGCGGCAGAAGAACACAGCCTTCCTCTGGAATGACGGACGTACGCTCATCATTTCCTACAAGGAGCAGGAAGAATACGGCAATGACCTTTTTGTGAGTACGTGGAGCAATAATTCATTCTCTCGCCCGCGATCGCTCGGTCTCATGATAAATTCGGATTCCGAGGAGATCACCCCGTTCCTCGCTGCCGACGGGCAGACGCTCTATTTTGCGAGCGACAGGGACGGCAACTTCGATATTTTCATGAGCCGGCGTCTTGACAATTCATGGCGCCGCTGGTCCCCCCCGGTCAGTGTCGGTCCGCCGATCAATACGACCGGCTGGGAGGCGTACTTTTCCATCGATGCGAAAGGCGAGTACGGCTATGTCGTATCGTATAAGAACAGCTACGGCCGGGGAGATATCGTACGAGTGAAGATGACCGAACAGATGCGGCCCAAGGCGCCGACGTCAGCGCCCATCGTCATTGAAGCGCCGCGCATCGTATCGACGACGACCGCGACGGTGGCGCGGCCAGCGTTCACCTTCAATGACGATATGAAATCCGCCTACGACGAGATGATGCGAAAGGTCAAGTCGATAAACACATCGGTCGATGATATCAACTCGAAGGCCGCTGTCATAAAGGTCCCGTCCGATATCCCGCCCGTGCCCGCAAAGTGAACCAGCAGGGACAGGACGGCGATCATGCACAATGAACGGATAGAAAAGGTTCGCGGCGTATGCGAACTCCCGCTCCTTGTGACCGATCATCATCATATCTTCTATCTCACCGGATTTTCCGGGAGCGCCGGGAGACTGCTCATCACCCGTGACGGCGCCTTTCTTTTCGTCGACGCCCGATATTACGAGCATGCAGCAGCGACCGTGCCCTCGGCGAAGGCCGTTCTTATTTCCGGCGATTACGACGTCGGTATCGCGCGTTTCCTCTCCGGGAACGGTGTCGGGAAAGTATCGCTCGATAACGGGGTGTCGATACGAAGCGGTGAATCGTTCACCGAGGCCTGTACGCCCGGCATTGCCGTTGCGTTCGTAGATGACTGTATCAAGCAATTCCGTGAAGTGAAGGACAATGCAGAACGTGCGCTGATAAAGGAGAATCTCCTTTTGGCGGAAACAGCGTTCACAAGAACGCTCGCGTTCGTGAAGGAAGATATGACCGAAAAAGAGCTCGCCGCGGAACTCGACTACCGCATGCGCTCCGAGGGCGGGGATGCGTCGTCGTTCGAGACGATAGTGCTCTTCGGCGTGCGTACCTCGATGCCGCACGGCGTGCCGTCGGACGCCCGTCTTACCCGCGGCGACATGGTGCTCATCGATTTCGGCATGCGGCGCAACGGGTACTGCACGGATACCACGAGGACGTTCTTCTTCGGAAAAGGGAGATCATATGCGAAGCTCGCGAAACTATATGATGCTGTCCGTGAGGCACAGGAAGCAGGCATAGCCGCAGCAGCGACCAATGCACGTGCCGCCGATGTCGATGCAGCGGCCCGCTCCGTGCTTGCAGCGCACAAGCTCGGCGCCTATTTCGGGCATGGGCTCGGCCATGGTGTCGGTGTGGAGATACATGAGGCGCCGACCGTCTCCGAACGCGGCGGTATTGCAGCGCTCAAGGGGGGGAGCGTGGTGACCATAGAGCCGGGCGTGTATATACCGGGGACGGGCGGTATCCGCATCGAGAACATGGTCATTGTGACGAAGAACGGCGGGGCATCGATAAACACTACGCCTGCCGACAGGATAGTGCTGTAGCGATGCCGATAATGGGAGTGACCGGGAGATCGGTTGACTTTCCATCGATACCGCATTATTACAGTATTGATAAAAACGCTGCGAAGACGGTGATATGAAAAGAGCGTTGCTTCTCATAGTAAGCATATTCCCATGCTTTGCCCAGCAGCCGATGGAGAACCTCGGCGAGGCCATCAATACGCGCTACGATGAGCTTGCACCGGTCATCAGCCCCGATGGAAAAACGCTGTATTTCATACGCGGGAACCGCGATGATAATCGCACGAGCACGTCATACCGCATCATGATGTCCCAGCGCAGCGCGCAAGGATGGGAACGGGCCATCGATATGCCTGCGCCGTTCAATCTGCGGTCGGGCGTGAACATGATGCACGGCATGACGGCCGACGGAAGATCGATACTCATCAGCGGTTCGGAGACTTCGTCCGGTTTCGACGGGGCGGGATTTTCACTGATAACACGCTCTACAAATGAAGGCGGCTGGGGCAGGCCGGTCAAACTGCCGATACGTTCCTATGATGCGCTGCTATCGTCCGCCGGGGCCTCGTCGACCGCCGATGTGCTCGCAGTATCCACGAAACGGGTGCCGACGGCATTCCTTGCCGCCGACGGGGTGACACTTCTGTTGTCCATCTTCAGTGAAGAGGAAGCACGCTTTGAGTTATACGTCAGTCATTTGAGCAACAGCGAATGGACGGCACCGCGCAACCTCGGGTCAACGGTCAATTCCGAATTCAACGACATCACGCCGTTCTTTGCCGCTGACGGACGGACGCTCTATTTTGCGAGCGATCGCAATGGCAATTATGATATCTTCATGACGAAGAGACTCGACGATACCTGGCGTCGATGGTCGCCGCCGGTCAATCTCGGTGCGCCGATAAATACCGACGGCTGGGAGGGATATTTCTCCACCGATAGAGGGGGGGAGTATGCATATGTCGTATCCTACAAGAACTCCATGGGAAAGGGAGACATCGTCCGCGTGAAATTGGACCCGCGATTCCGTCCCGGTTCTGAAACGATAGTAACGACGGTCGATGCGAGCATTGTCGTGTCGCGACCGACACCGACGCGGTTCAATGATGACCTGAAATCCGCATACGATGCGATAATGAGCCGCGTTCAGAAGATAAACAACACGGTCGATGACATCAATACCAGGTCGAAGGACATAAAGGTCAAGGGTGAGTAGGGTGATCAGCCTTCTATCACGCGTACGACGGCGGCAGGGTCTGCGGCCGTAGTCAATGAGCGTCCCATGACGACAAAATCGCATCCGTCGGCAAACGCCTGCATGGGTGTGGCTACACGCTTCTGATCATGCGCGCTTTCCCCCGGCATGCGCACCCCGGGAGTGACTATCCGCGGTCCCGTGCCGACCGCTTTTCGTACGGACGCTATCTCGAACGGTGAACAGACTATGCCGGTCGCCCCCGCCCCGACGGCCATGGCTGCCAGCCTCGTGACGTTCTGTTCTATCGGCGGTGTCAGTCCCATATCGCCTGTAAGCGTCGCTTCATCGACGCTCGTGAGTATCGTTACCGCAAGGAGCGTCGTCTTCGCATTCGCTTTCTGTATCGACTGCGCCGCAGCGGCGACCATGGCTTTTCCGCCGAGCGCATGTATCGTCATCATATCGGCACCGAGCGAGCAGGCGTTCGCGACCGCATGGCCGACGGTGTTCGGTATATCGAAGAATTTGAGGTCGAGGAAAACGTTCTTCCCTATCGATTTGAGATATGAGACCGTTGTGCTGCCGGCGCTGAGATAAAGCTGCAGCCCGACCTTATACCAGGAAACATTTTTGCCGAGCGTATCGACCGTGCGTTTCACTTCGTCAAGTGTGTTGCAGTCAAGCGCGCAGATGATGCGGTCCATGTGTCCTCCATCAATCCTTACTACGGTAGCACGCGGGAGGGATTTTGTCAATCCGCCTCGTTTGTCCAATTCCTCACATAAGGAAAAGGAAACCACAGAGATCACGGAGAGAAATGCAGAGAATACAGAGATAGAAGCAGGGTGGAATATGTATATATGTTTTTTGAATTGTACGATATTTTTCTCTGTGCCCTCAGTGGTTCTATTCTCTTTCGTGATATTTTTGGGCATGCATTATATAGTGCTGGACCACTGCATTGACAAAATATTCCCTTGACCATACCATGACGAAGGAGACATAGGTGATAGAAATCAGCGATCTCTACAAGCGTTTCGGTCCGCATGAAGTGCTGCGCGGCGCGACCCTGACCGTCCCGAAGGGAGAGACGGTGGTCGTGATAGGCCGTTCAGGATGCGGGAAAAGCGTGCTGCTCAAGCATATTCTCGGTCTGCTCAAGCCCGACAGCGGCGATATCCTTGTCGACGGTGAATCCATCACCGCCATGGGCGAGGATGGTCTCGGGCGTATACGGAAGAAATTCGGGATGGTTTTCCAGGGAGCGGCGCTCTTCGATTCTCTCAATGTCTATGAGAACGTAACGTTCGGCCTGCGCAATATCGGGGGCAGGACCGAGGATGAGATGCGCGAGAAAGCGAGCAATGTTCTGCATTCCGTGGGACTTCCCGGCATCGAGGAGAAATCGGTGGCCGATCTTTCCGGCGGCATGCGTAAGCGCGTGGGCCTGGCCCGTGCGATAGCGCTCGATCCCGAGATACTCCTCTACGATGAGCCGACGACGGGGCTTGACCCCATCATGTCGCGTGTCATCGATGATCTTATAGTCAAGATGAAGAACGAGCTCGGTGTAACGAGCATCGTCATTACGCATGATATTACGAGCGTGTTCCGCGTGGCGGACCGCGTCTATATGCTCAATGAGGGGCGCATCATCGAGGGCGGCACCTCGGAAGAACTGCAGCGGACGGAGGACCCGTTCCTCCGTCAGTTCATCGACGGAAAGACCGACGGTCCTATCGTGGTGAACGATTAGCGGGCGGGTATGTCGTTGGCGGATGCATAGACCGTAAAGAGGTCGAGGAACATGAGCTTATCGAAGAGTTCGGCTATCTGCGGGTGCAGATTGACGAAACCCATCGATCCTTTTTTCTCTTTCAGTTTTTTATAGAGAAGAAGTATCTTCCCTATGCCGCTGCTCGACACGGCGCGTACATTCCCGAAATCGAGGATGATGTCCTTTTCGTCGGTGGCGATGATATCGGTGAGCTTTGCCTTGAACGTCATGATGGCATCGTCGGCGACAAGGTCGGTATCGACGACGAGGATGACGTAATTCCCTTTTCTGATCGTTTCCATGAGGGACTCCCTCCTTGGCGCATCTGGCGGGTATGTGGACAGGGCAGGATTTGAACCTGCGAAGACCGGAGCCGACAGATTTACAGTCGTTCCCGGACACTTGTCCGCGTTAGATTGCTTTACAACGCATAGAATATCTTTGATTCGTTTAAAAATCAACAGTTTAGGAAGCGGCATTTCGCTTTGCGTTGCTTAACGCTTCTTAAAATCGCACAACAATGTCAATGGGGCGTCAACGGGAAATTCGCACGCGGTCACGATCGATGCGGCTTTCTGGTTACGCTCTCCGATGCACACGCCATATCGGGCCGACAGGCCGGGAAGAAAGTGGCGGAGCGTGTGTATCGGCAATCGGCATGCTCATGTGCGGATAAAAAAACACTGCTATAAGTGGCGGAATTTAAATTTAATGTGGCGCCGTGCAGCCGCCGAGAGCGGCGCAACGGTGCACTACAGGAGTGGTCAAGCATGAAAATAAGTCTACGTGTTATAAAAAATTACGTAAAAGATAGCGATGCGTGGTGGCGGTATTGGATTGTCAAGCTTGTTGCGCGGTATTGTGCCGGCAGGGCGGTTGTATCTCAGATCGCCGTGCTATTGAGCGAAAAGGCGGCGCTGGATTATTCGAACGACAAGCACAAGCTGCGCTCTCGCCTCGAAAAAAAGTGCGCACTATATGACACGTGCATCTATCACGATGAACTGAGCGTTATTCCGCACAGCGACCAGGTGCTTTTAGAAAAGCTGTACGGCGCGGGCATCGAACGGGATTACATAAAGCTTGCCGATCACAGCATGCACTCGCTCGCCGAATTTAAAAAGGCGATAGTACAGGGCGCGCTCATGCATCACTATTTCCGAAATATGCGGCGGCTTGCCGATGATTTGCACCTGTCATACCACTACGTCAAAAAGCTGAGTGCCGGGCTTGAAAAGCGGACTGTATATATGGCCGTGAGCGACCGGGACGATCTGCCGCGAGGCGAAGCGAAGAAAATCGCCGGTGTGGTCCGCACCGAGGATGAACGTGCATACGCCAAAGTCATGAAAGGGAAAGGCGGCGGGCATGTCGTCGTAGTGCCGGTAGGTGTTCATGCCAAGCGCCGGGCGGGGTATCGTCATTATTACGGACGGGGCTTTGAGAACACCAATCCCGGCGGCATTCGTTTCGACAAGCAGGGCGAAGTATTCACCACGCGGCACAATCCGAAAATCGAGGGCGATTTATGAAAACGCATAGGCCGACATATCGGCATATCACTACCGGGAAAATCTATGCCGAATTGGAAATGTTCGCTGAGGTGCAGCGGCAATATATCGCGTGTGCGGACCATTGCGCCATGCCGAATATATTGGCACAATTCGAACAGCTGCCGGACGAGAGCGAGGACGAAAACGAGAGCGCGAATCCCGTGAAAAAATGCGGTTGACAGATTAGAAATCGGTTGACCTTGCATGAAAAACGTTGTAATTTACGGAAATTTTATGCTTGCTTGCTTTTCTGTTGACGCCGTATTGACATATCATGCTTTTTTTTACGGCATGCAGGACTACATGTCGATATTTTTGTACGCCCGCCCCGAAACGTTATCTTTTTTACAATTTTGAAAGGAATATATATTTTTTTAGATGATTCGTTTTGGACAAAGGTTCCGGGTATAGCACGTTCGCAAACAGCGCATTTTTTTTGCGTGTTGTTTATCCTGTCGAAATAATCTTTTTTCTGTTCATCGAACGTCTTTATTTTCACCCTACATCGCGGACAAAATTTCATATTTCGGGGATTGTCTTTATCGGTAAAATTAATAAACTCATTGCAATTGGCACACTTCATTTTTGAAATATTACCCGGAGTAATGATCTCGCGGCGCACGTTTCTACCGTTTTGATATTCGTATTTAAAATCGATTTCATCGGTGCGGATGATTTTTCCGCGCTGTGCTTTTTTTCTAGTAACACGTGTATTTTTAGAATTGCTGGTTGGTTTGTTCATGGTTATAATTATGCCATGAAAACACGAATTTTTCAAGGTGAACTATGCTAGACAAAATCGAACGCTTTTGCATCGGCGATGAACAACGGGCATTCCTCACGCAGCAGGCGCGGCGTTTGGCTTGCTCGAAAAGCTATGTCTTGCGTTTGCTATTGGCGCGGGCAATGTTAGAAAATCAAATCACCGTTTCGACGGCGGTTGAAAATAAAACCAAAAAGACCGGTGAAAAAACCGGCAAGGAAAACTGAATGAAAGTCATCGACTATCGCATCGTGCAAGGCCTCTGCATTGAGGAGGCCGCGCAGAACTTAATCCGCGAGGGCTATCAGCCGCTCGGCGCACCGGGATACAACGGCAATTGCCTTTGCCAGGCAATGGTGAAATATCGAGACGAGGAGGCTGCCGTATGATACGCACATTTGCAGACATCGTACCGCATAACGGCGTGGCATGGCGCTCGATGCGGCCGCAGGATCGGCGCTTCCTCCATGTGTTCGGTGAAAAGGTATTTAACGTCGAATTGAATTATAAAATGCTCACGGACGCCGAAACTGGCCGCCGCAT
>JBBTBY010000048.1 GCA_038043445.1 Spirochaetota bacterium | reverse complement strand
CCGACTCGGTCCCTTCCCCGACATGCTGCAAACGCGCGACATCGCAGTGGGGCTGACGCGCATATCCGCCGCGCCGATACGGGCGCGAATGCTTGGGGAGCGGACGCGACGGTGGCGCGATGAACATGGCATGATATGCCGCACCCGACGGTATCGTCGTCCGTTTCGTTATCATGCGCACTTCGCACACGCCGCCGCCAGCATCGACCGATACACGAAGCGGCTTTTCGTTCTTGTCGTAGATCCAGTTGCCGTCATGCTCCGGCGACCAGGCGAAGCCTTTCTCTCGGGACGTCAGCCAGAGACAGGTGCCGGATTTCCGGTCATCATACGGGAAGGGGAATTCGATCGAGCCGCTGCCGCTCTGTTTGAGGAGCGGGTCCATGACAAAATCCGCGAATTTCCTGTTCACCGTCCACTGCATGGACATCGATTCCACGGTCGGCGTTCCGTTCACTTCAAAGTCGGTGCGCATGAAGCCGTCAAAATCGATGCGCGTCTTCCAAGTGAGCGAGAAGCCGTTCGCCGTCCCTTTTCCTTTCAAGCCGATGAACGAATTCTTCACGACGCGTTCGGTTATCTCGTACGATACCGCCGCTTTTCCCGCGCTGGTCATGATGACAAGCGCAGGCGCTTTTGCCAGTATCGATTCTCCGCCGGCGATGATACGTGCCGGGAACGGGCCTTTATCGAAATGATACTCCCGGTTCCAGATACGCACCGTGTTCTTGGCATCGATGCTCATCGGCGTCCACGGATCGGGTACGCTGTCTTCACGCCCGATATCATTATTATGCCATGAAGTCTCCGGTCGCACGATCTTCTTCGTCGCACGCTCGGTCTTGCCGTCCGGCGAAGAGACGATAACAGTGAACGCATATTCCCCCGGTTCATCGATGCCGTCTATGATCTTCGTGCTCGTAAGCGTTCCTACCGGCCACTCGCCGGAAAGTGTTTTCCCTTTCGGGGTCTTAATCTCGTACGATGCTTTCGCCTTTGACGCAAGCACTTCTTTCTGGAACGCCGCATCGAGCGGATTCATATCGACTATCGCTTCAAGACGGTCAAGCGGACCGCCGTCATCCACGCCGTTGAGCTGGATATCTATGCTCACAAGCTCCCGTACCGCTGCGCCAGGGGCCACCTTGGCATACTGGTTCTTTATCTCAAGATCGGTGAGCGGCCGCGAGAATATCTTTATGTCATCGATGACGGTCTCTTTACCGGCATCGGTCGACGGCGGCGGCCCCTTCCATATGCTTTCACGCACGCTGATGAACGAGCCGTCCGGCTTCGGTGAGAAATCAGAGGGGGCGAGTGCTTCTGCAGCAAGCGCTTTTGTCGACTGCAGTTCGCCATTGAGGAACATTTTTATCTCTTTCTCATCCCAGGTCACCGCTATCTGGAACCAATCACCCTGTCCGACGGTAAGGAGCGGCGCCGCGGCGAGTTTATACATATTCTTTGCTGCGTACGAGCTGCTCCAGTAGAAAAAAGCACGGGCATCATCGTAGTATTGATAAATGAAGAACTGCACCCAATTCGCGCCGTCCCTAAAGTAGATGTTGATGTACGGTTTATGCCATTTTTCCTTGTCCGATGTCTTCACATCCTTCGGGCTGTAATTCTTCGCCATTACCCAAAACGCTATCGTCCCTTTACGGTGATCGATGTTCTTCACCACATCGTAGCGCAGAAGTTCTTCCACCTCACGGCGGTTGAAAGCGTTCTTCCCGTCGAAACCGGGCACGATGCGGAATTCGAGATTATCCCTGAACGTGGTCGATGCCCCGTCGCCGAGCGATACCTCGGCTGCGGTGGAATTCCTGTCGAATGTGACCGCGAATGTGAGGTCACGGTCGCTGTATTTGCTCTGACCGAACAACGATGTGAGCATGACTATTGCATAAAAACCTGGAATTACTAAGCGCATTGTCGTCGCTCCGTATAGCTATACATTTGACTTATACATGTATATACATTATAATAAGGGCATGATGCTTTGTCAAGGATAATAACCCATGCCGAAGAAACAGAAAAAGGCGCTTTCGCGCGTGATAATAGACTCACTTATCGACAAGGCATCGGTGCACGGTATTTCGGTATCGGAACGGTCTATCATGGAAGAGTTCGCCGTCAGCAGACCTACGGCGAATAAGATTCTCTCTGAGCTTGCGCTCAGGGGCTATGCCTTTCGCGGCAAAGGACGCCCTACCATTATAAAGCCTCGTCAGAACCGGGCATTCACCGCACACTTCCTCCTTCCTGACGCGAACGCTCTTGATCATTACGCGCTCCCTGACAATTATCGTATCAATCTCCGCCTCATGCGCGGCGCCATGCAGGAGGCGCAGAAACACGACTGTGTTCTGAGCTTTACGCTCATCGATCCGAACGACTTCAGCTCCGACCTTGAGCGGCTCCTGCGCATCTCCGAACGGCCGGTGTTCATGCTGTCATCCACGCGGCAATATGCAGCGTTCATCGAGCATTGCCGGGGGATGAACCTCCCGCTCATGCTGTTCACCGGACAGGGACCTGCGGGGCATTGCGTGTATTTCAACGGCGGGGAGGCGATACGCTCGCTCATTCGCTATACCGCAAGCAGCGGCAGGAATGCGTTCCTCATGATCGAACACCGCGACCGCTTCGCCAGCGCTTCGTATAAACGCGAGGCGTTCCTCTCTGCGGCAAAAGACGCCGGTGTCCGCGGTGACGTTATTTCGATCACGTCGCTCGATGAGATACCGGAAAAGTTATCGGCGGCTTTCCGTATCGGAGGATATGACTGCGTGTTCGGGTCGAACGATACGATCGCGATGCTCGCTTCAGATACGATCGCGAAGCTCGGCGCAGCGGCGGGGAAAGAGTATACGCTCATCGGGTATGACAATACACCGGAGGCCAACGCGTATCGCCCGTTATTCAGCACCGTTGATGTCCCGCTCGAAGAGATCGGCGCGCTTCTCGTCAAAGGTGCTGCCGCGGTCGCTGAAGACATGAAATGCGTATATGCCGTGCACGTGGAAGCCCATCCCGTGCTCAGGTGATCACCGTTTCCGGTAATATCCCTCGAACGTATCGCCGAGAGAGAATCTTTCAGCGACGGTCCTGTACATCGATGCCAGGCGATCGTTCTTCGAGAGCATACCGAGCTTCAGAAGCCCCGCCGCACGCGGCCAATGCATGCCGGTGGCTGCAACGTGCTCGCGCACGAAACCCGCTTTCCGCATGAGCATATCCATCCCGTTCGGCGTGAATTCATTCCGATGATCGACGGGTACGCGCGCGGCATACGAGCGGTCCATACGCGCGGAAATACCCGCGGCGTTGGGCATGCCGAACGCGAATATGCCGCTGGGTGAGAGCATGCGGTGCACTGATGACAACATCGACTCAATGCCGTCGATATGCTCGAGGAAATACCATGCAGTGATGACATCGTACGTGCGCGAGGCGGAGAATCGCTCCACGCCGCCGGTATGTACGTCGATGCTGAATTTCTTTTTGGCATATGATGCCGCATATGCGCTCGTTTCAATGCCGGAAACATCATATCCTTCTTCGCGTGCTTCGTAGAGGAAGAACCCGAGCGCGCAGCCGAGGTCGAGAAGTGATCCGGTGGGCCGCAGTTTTTTCATGATGGCTAAACGCCTTCTTGCGAGGAGACGTATCGCGGGGAAATCATCCTCGTAGGTCCGTCCGTATTGTGCGCGATAATCCGTAGTGAAGTAGTCGTCCTCATACTTCATCGCGAGGGGCAGGAAGTATTTCCGCGTAAGGGAACCGCATGCCGTACACCGATACAGATTTGAATTCTCTGAACGTGCGGCAATGTGTGTGAGCGCCGCGCCGCAGGCGGTGCAGCGGGGGTGCACGAGGGCTGCTGTTCCGCGGATAATGCGGGTGATGTGTTCCATCGAACGTTCCGGGACTATCGATTTTTTAGCTTCGGCGATGAGCGCTTTCCGAGCCGCAGGCTTATTGATGAGGTAGAACATCCTGCCGGATATCGCCTCAGATCCCGAACGCATCGAACCGATGTCATAGAACATCGCCCCGCATTCCGCGGCAAGTGTTGCATGATAGTTCGTCGGCGAGAGCAGCATCACCGGGAGCCCGGCGAGCGCAGATTCAAAAGCGGTCAGACCGAAATAGGTTATCACTGCATCAAAGCGTGAGAGCGTGGAAAGATATTTTTCCTTCACCGGGCTCATGGTAACGTTCGGCGGGATTGGTATATTCGAGTCCGTACCGAGCACTATCGTGAAGCGTATCGAAGGGAATCGCGATGCCGCCTTTGCGACGGCCTCGGCGAAGGCGCGGATGGCGCCCGCGTATACGAAAATATGCTCTACCTTCCCGCGCACCTTCGGCGTACGTTCGGCCGATGACAGCACCGTACAGGTAAAGGGGCGTACGTTCACCGCTTTTTTCGAGCGCGAGGGCAGCTGATCGATAACGATGTCGGCGATGCGCGTTTCGCTCCCATTGCTGTCCATGATGATGACCGGCGCCGTTCTCCTGAGCGACCGGATATCCGCTTCAGGCAATTCCCGGCGATCGCATATGATCGCGGCTGCCGATGTGGATGCAAGAATTGAGCGCGAATAGGTCTTGCCGTGACGCCGTTCTATTTCGGTAGAGAGCGGCGTGTTCGGTTCGGCGAGGAATATCGCATCGTATCCTTCCGACTTGAGATGCTTCGCGAGCATGAGCGAGCGCATGAGATGGCCGCTTCCGTAGCGTCCGCCGAATGCAGTATAGATGAAGACCTTGTGTTCCGTCATATGCTCATTGTATCGTATCGAGGCTCGGCCGCAAGTGATAATTCTTCCGCGCTAGGGGAGGAGTCGTACGACGGCTATCGGCGCTGCTTTTCCCTTGACCGTGAGCGGGGGGAGCCGTTTGGTCCTGAATCTCTCTTTCGCCATGTCGAGCGCGGCGGCGGAAACGATTATCTCGCCTGCGGGGGCGTTGGCACACAGCCGTGAGCCGAGATTGACCGTGTCGCCGATGCAGGCGAAGTCCATGCGGAAGCGCGATCCGATGTTACCGACGACGACATCGCCGGCATGCACGCCGATGCCGACATCGAAGGTGGGGAGCTTTTTTCGTCCGCGAACACGGTTCTCTGCCGACATCGCATCGATGATATCGCTTGCGCATTGAAGCGCACGGTCGACGGAATGTTCCCCGCTGAAGTGCGCCATGATCTGATCGCCCACGTAATCGTCGATATCGCCGCGATGTTTCTTGATGATGTTCGACTGCAGTTCGAGATAGAGATTGAGCACTTCGACGACGACCGAGGGATCGTTCTTCTCGGAGAATGACGTGAAGCCGCGTACGTCGGAGAAGAGAAAAGCGAATTGCTTCCGGCCGGTGGTGCCGAGCTCGATATCATCGGATGCGGCCTTGACATGCGCACGCGTCGAGGCGGATACATATTTTTCGAGGTGATACTTTGCTTTCATTTCGCCGAGCATGTAGGTGAACACATCGCGCAGGCGCCCGATCTCGTCGTTCTCACGTATCGGCGCGGGGGAGGACAGATCGCCGCCGGCCACCGAGAGCGCCCATCGTTCGAGCGTTTTGATGTTGCGTATCATGACCGTGAGCATGATGAGAAAGGCGATGGCGCTTACGATGACCATGATGAGCGCGACGCGTATCACGTACTGAAAGCCGCGGTCGATATCGCTCTGCATGATGTCGAAATTGAACATGACGGCGAGCGCGCCGAGCCGGCGTACATCCTCTATCTGCCTGGCGAGCGAACGCATGCGCGCAACGACGACATCCTGCGCCTCTTTCGCCTTGGCGGGCGCATCGTCGCGATACGCCTTCAGTTTTATTTTTTTCTGCGCGAAGAGCCATTCATCGCTCCAGAGCCATCGTTCGCCGCTCTTGATCCGCTTGTCGCGCGATATCATGATGCTGCCGAAGAGCCTGAGAAAAACAAAGTCGATGTCATTCATACGGCTCACCGTATCCGGCTTTTCATCCCGGTTCTTCGCCGGATCGAACGCGGCGCCGAGCGTGGCCCTGTATTTCTGCCAGAGCACAAGATAGATATCGCGCTTCTTCGCACGGTCGGCGTCCTGAAAGCGGTCGTAGTAGCGGGTGAAATCCCCCAGTATATCGACGACATTCCCGCGATGCAGGAGTATCGGCACGCATACCACGCGGTAGCGTGTCTTCTTCTTTGCCCGCTTGTCCCGTTCGGCGAAGTCGAATGTCTTAAGCTCCTCGTCCCGTGCGGCCAGCGTTGCTGCGATAGAGGGGGGCGGGGTGCGCAGGGAATAATCGCCCCCGTCGGTGCTGTATCGCATCAGACCCTTATCGTCCGCGAGCATCACTTTGACGATATCGCTGTTGTATCGTTTGAAGTTCAGCGCGTCGTCCTTCATTGTATTGTATTTCAGCGTGCGCTCTTCATCGCTTATCGTCACTACGCGGTCGAGATAGAATTCAGCGCTTTCGCCGAGTATGCGGGTAAGCGTCATCGCTTTCGCCGCTTTTTCGGCTGCAAGCCGTTCTCGCTGATTGAAATAGAGGAGGGCGGTGAGCACCGTAATGATCACAAAGGCGATGAGACATAGCAGTGCGAGGAATCGCACTCGAAGGCCGAAATAGACGGTCCGTATGCCGCGGTGTCCCGCGGACGGTATCCCGAAAAGGCGGCGCACTCGTGCAACGGCCGAACCGACGATGCTGGGGATGAATCGTTCCAATGGTTTTCCCTTGTTACTGTTGTGGCGGACAGTATATTTCCATACCTCTTTGCCGTCAAGTAGCGCTTGCGCATGCCTGTGCACGTGTGCATTTCTTTGGAATATCCTTGAGAAAATCAAGGGAAATCCCTTGTGAATACGGCACTTGTCTTGACACGTGCCCCCTGAACAGATATAATGATTTCAAGGAATTTGAGCTAGGAGACGATAATTAAGAGAGAGCTCTTCTGGGTATTCGTTGCCGGTGCACTTATAGCCGGTGCGGTGCTCACGGTATGTGCGGGGGCATGGACCGCATCCGTCGAAAAAGAGATGGTAACGATATCGATAGCAGGTGCGGTTGCGGCACCGGGACCGTATCGGGTACCGAAGAACACTCCATGGCGCGAGGTCTTCGCCCAATGCGGCGGGGTCACGGCGGACGGGATGCTGCCTCGCGACTTCGATCTGAACGCTCCTGTCACGGCGGATCGCACGGTAAGGATAGCCCGCCGTACGGCGCGCGCGTACGACGCATATGAACGGTAACGCAAGGACGGATATGGCTGAAGAGAAAGAAGGATTTTTCACCGCTTCCGATGACAACGAGGACATATCGCTGTCGGAAAGTGAATTGGCGAACATACTCGGCGATACCGTCGCGACCGATGACCTGTCACCCGCTCCCGCCCCGATGGACGGTGCCGATATCTCCGCCCCCTCGATCGATGATATCGAATCATCGACGGCTGTTCCGCTTGCCGACGACGGTCCGGCTATGCCCGCCATTACCGAAGCGAATGAGGAACGCGGGCTTGACGCCGTTGAAGAATCGAGCGACGATGAAAAGCTTACCATCGATGATGCCGCGATCGACCTTGATAATCTTCCCGATGCGAGCGATATAGCCCTCGATATCGGTACTGATGATGCGCTCCCGTCCTTGACCGAGCCGGCGGCGGAAGGCGCCAAAGAAGGCGGATTTTTCGCCGAGACCGAGGATGAGACGATATCTCTATCAGACGGCGAGCTCGAGAACATACTTGCCGATGTAGAGGACGTGAGCGATGTGCCGACCGCAAGCACGGCCGTTGAGCTCCCCGAAGTACCGTCGATGGAAGCGCCAGCCCCGGTGGAGCGTAAAGGGCGTGCGGCAGCGAGCGATGATATTTTTTCCATGGATGCCGGCGATGAGATAATCGCGCTTTCCGGCGACGAGCTCAATGAGATACTGAGCGATGAAGAAGCCCGCCGCGAGCGCGAGGATGCCGTCCGCGAGCGCCCCGCGCAGCGCGATCCCGAAGTGGTCGACCTCAGCAGCGAAATCGATGAATCAGCGATACAGAACGATATAGACGAACTTTCGCGCAAGATGGACTCCGCACCGGACTTGCCGCCGATGATCGATGATACGCCCGCTCCCGCACCCGCACCCGCGCGCAAAGCGCCGAAGGATAATTTCGCCGCCGATCTTTCAGCACCGCTCGATGATTCCGATATCGCGAAACTGCAGAAGGAAGCGCAGAGCTCGTCGAACGTGCTTGAGTCGATGAATTTCGAGAACGAGATAATGAAGGAGAGCGGCGTGGATGCGCCCGCCTTCGAACAGCCGATAGCCGATACGCTGCCGATACCCCCGGAAGAACTGCCGACATTGTCCGCGGAACCGGAAGACGCGCCCGTCGCAGCCAAGCGGGGGAAGCCGGATTTCGACGGCACCATATCGGAAGCGGACCTTACCGGCGCATTGAAGCGTTTCGCCGACGAGTCCGGACTTACGCCGCAGACGAAACAGAAGGGGTCATCTGCCGTGAGCGTACCGACCGGTGAGGGCTTGAAGGAACTCTTGTCCTATTTTGATGAGCTTCTCGCCAATCTGCCTGAAGAGAAGATAAAGCGTTTCGCCGAATCGAGATATTACGATCTCTATACATCGCTCCTGAAAAAGCACGGGATCTGACGATGGGCCTGCGCGATAAAGCCGAGGTATATCTCTCCGAACGACGCGAGACCATGCTCGCAGAACTTGCCGCACGTGATTATCATGAGCCGTTCTCGTACGATGAGTGGCTCATTACCGCATTGCTTCGCGATCTCGCGGGCAGGAAGAACGCCTATGAGCGGACGCTTGCTGCGTACCGCGATCTTTCTCTGGCGTTCACGAAGGACCATATTTCATCCAAGGACGCGGAACGCGCGCTCCTCGCGTTCGTACGCTCCGCGCTCAATGTCCCGTACGCCATCTGCTATCGCTCGAAAAAGAACGAACTTGCCGCGGACGATGTATCGCGCGCTCAAGCGAAGGAACAGGCGATCCCCGCCGCACTCCCGGTGGCGCTCCTTTCCGCCGCCATCGGGGGGACATGCGTGCCGGTGAGGTCGCTCACCGCGGATAAGCGCATCGCCGATTCACTTTCCGAGGATGATCGCAAGACGATAGATGATTCGTATGCCACACCGGTGACCGGTATTTCACCTGCGGGAATGCTGCTCACGGGCCCGAAGCCCGAGAAGGAACAGTATACCGATGAGGATTGTGTGCGGCTTGCGTATGCCGCAAGGATCATCGCGTTCTTCGACGAGGGCTCGGGTGTCGCGGAAGACCGCGGCAGACATGATGACGCGTTCGAGGCCGTGCTTCTTGCCGGCCATGCCGGGAAGGATGCATTGACGAAAGCGACCGTGCAGGCGCTTCGTTCCATCGGCATTACACAGTCGGTATATCTTGTCCGTTCCAGTACGGGGAAGCTTTCGCCGGCATCCAAGGGCGATTTCCCGAAGGGATTCCAGCTGAAAGCATTCAAGGATTTCCGTACCGTCGATCCGTCGCATACTGCCATATTGCCGTTCACGTACGGCGAAAAGCCGGCGAAGAAAGGCGGGGCGAGTGCGGTGCCCGGCAAGGTGTTCTGGTTCGTACCGATAAGCAGGAAGAACCGCCTTGTCGCAGCCATACTCGTGTTCTCATTTAAAGGTATATCCGATACGCTGCCCGCAAGCGTAAGCAAAAGCCTTTTGCGCCTGCAGCGCTACCTGTCGGCTGCCGTCGTTCCGGCAAAGCGTTCGAGCCGGAAGAAGTCATCCGTGCCGAAAGAGAAGAAGGAACGGCCCGCGCGTCCGGCAAAACCAGAGAAGGCCCGTATACTCCCCTCCGACAGAATTTCACCGGCACAATGAAAGCGCTCGAGGAGAACCTTACGCTCCTCGCAGGTGATGCCCGCAATCGCACATCGATCCCTGCCATTCGAGATGCCGTTCACGACCCCGACGTCACTGTTTCATCTATCAGCACGGTGTCCGTGTCATATCGCGGTCAGCCGCTCGTGTCGAGGTATGATCCAGTGCGTGAGTCGCGCGCGTTCATCGATGCTGCCGTGAGCGGCCGGGGATATATCGCATCCGCGGTATTCATCGGCGCAGGCGGCATGTATCACATCGAGGAGTATGCTGCGCGATATCCGCATCATCGGTTCATCATCATCGAGAAGAACGCCTCGCTTCTGCGAGAGCTTTTCTCTGCACGGATCATGCCGTTCCTTTCCCGCGCCGTTGTTATTGCCGGCGCATCAGCCGCCGATGCCGCTCGCACCGTCGATGCGGACATCGCCGATTACCGTATCGATGTGACCGCGTTCATAACGCATCCGCGGAGCATGCACACCGCCCCGGAATACTATCGAGAGCTCGAGACGCTGATCGCAACGCTCACAAAACGCAAGCTCATGTCGATGACGACGTACTATTACTTTGCATCTCGCTGGGCCATGAACACCGCCTGTAATACACGGCAGCGCAGCGCCCGTACGTTATCCGCACTTCGAGGCATGCTCCGTGGAAAGCGGCCGGCGCTCATTGTCGGCGGAGGGCCTACCGTCGATGAGAGAGCGGCGGATGTCCGTGCACTCGCGTCTTCATGCTCGGTAATAGCGGTCGCAACTGCTGCAGCACCGCTCATGAAACACGGTATACGCCCGGACCTTGTCATCACTACCGACGGCGGTTTTTATTCATCGCTCCATCTCACGGTACTTCGCGGCACCGATATCCCTGTCATCGCGGCGCTGAGCGCCTACGGCATACCGCTTCGGTCGATGCATGAGCTCTATTTCTTTTCGCAGGGTTCTGTCATCGAGCGTACCATCGCCCCGGATATGTTCGAGCTGCCGATGTCCGGCAGTGTCATCGTCGATGCGCTCTCGATAGCGTGTTTTCTGGACCCGTCAGCCCTCTATATCGCTGCTGCCGATTTCGGATACCCTGACGAGCGTACGCACAGCGCATTCGGTGCGTCGTACGCAGTGGACACGGCATTGTCCGGGAAGCTTACGCCGCTCACGGCATGCAATGAGAAACGTGCGGGCGAAGCCATCGCGGGTCATGACCATCGCGGGGGACTGCTTCGTACAAGCGCTATCCTTGCCGCATATCGTGATGCGTTCGCGTCCTCACTTTCCGCTGTCGCTGTGCCCGTGTATGCCGTCACGCCTCGTTCGGCGAATCTTCCGATATCGGTGTGGAACGGAGCGACGCCGCCGGCAGAGCGTGCCATTCCCGTACGGGCACCGGCGGCGACCCATGACACAGGCGCCCTCATCGCACGGCTCGCCGCGCTTTTGGATCCCTGCGGGAAGAACGATGCCGATGCGCTTGTTACGGATGACATCGCCTGGGAGATAGCGCCGTTCTATATCAAGCGATATCTCAAAGATATGACCGAAGCGAACGGTACGCGGCTTTTCCATGAAGTGTCGACCGTCGTGAGGGGGATGCTCCGGGTGCTGGATCGACATGACTGATGCGCTGTCTTGACATTTATCTGCAGATTATTATACTCAACATCATTCACAACGATATGAGGAATTCATGATAACGAAAACAATGACCATCGGCGATGCGGTGAAGACGTTCCCCGATTCCGCCAAGATAATGATGTCGTATGGCCTCCATTGCATCGGCTGCCATGTGGCGACATGGGAGACCATCGAGGAAGGCTGCCGCGGTCACGGCTTGAGCGACGAGGACATTGAGAAGATGGTCGCCGAAATAAACGAAGCGATGGCGAAAGCGAAAAAATAGCCGCGCGATGAAGGCGGTCCGTTGCGCTCCGACCCCGGCAAAACGCCGTGATGCGGTCGTTGTCCCGATAATAATCTGCGGCGATCGCCGTTCAACAGCTGACAATCTCGGCTGGCAGTCGGTATTATCCTGTTTTGACAGTTCCGATCGTATCATGGTCGAGCCGCTTTTCTTTGAGAATGACTCTTTGGTAACGGCCAACGGCGATACCGCACCGCGATTCGATACTGCTTTGGTGTCCATCAGTTCTGAAACATCGCTCTTGCAGCTTGCATCGATACGATCACTGCTCCCCGATGTAAAACTCTACGGCGGAGGCTTTGCCTATGCATCAGCAGCGGCATTCGCTGATGCGCTTCTCGACGGCGGCTTCGCCGGTGAATTCGACCGCTTTGATGTGTCAGTGTATGAGCGTGCTGCTGCACAGCTTGCGGAGCACGAGCGGCCATCGATATTTCACTCGCCCCCGGCACCGACGATCGATCGCATGGCGCATTCGATATATATGCTCCCCGAGTCGGTGTTCCCTGATACCTATCTGCTTGAGGTCAATCGCGGCTGCCCGTTCTCCTGCCGTTTCTGCGAAGTGCCGCGCATGCGCACGGAGCGGTATCTCCCTATGGATGAGATACTCCTGCATGCGGCATCGATACGTACTGAGAAAAACCGCATAGGCCTCATGGGCACGGCGCTCGCATCGCACCCCGATTTCCCGCGTATTATCTCCCGCCTCGTCGATGCAGGCCGGCAATTATCGTTCTCATCGTTCCGGGCGGAACTTCTTGATGAGGAAAGTATTTCTGTTATCGCTCGCTCCGGTTCCGTGACGATAACGATCGCACCGGAGGCGGGGAGCGAGCGCATGAAAAGCGCCGTCGGCAAGCGGATATCCGCCGCAGTGCTCAGGAGTACCGTGCTTACGGGTGTACGACACGGTATCCGGCGTTTCAAATTCTATTACATCATCGGTATTCCCGGCGAGGATGACAGCGATGTGCTCGCGATCGCTGACGAGCTTGCCTCGGTGGTCGAAGCGGCGAAAGAGGGCGCGCGTGAGAGGAAATGGATGCCGATGATATCGGCGAGCGTGAACCCCTATATCGTAAAGAAGGGGAATGCGAGCGGCAACGAGCGATTCATCGATCTGAAGACCTGGGAACGGCGCAAACGGCTGCTCTCGAATGCGCTCCGAAAAAAGGGCGGCATCTCATTGCACTGCAA